>NZ_JAJEQM010000007.1 GCF_020687385.1 Hominilimicola fabiformis | reverse complement strand
ACTCATTCTTTCTCGTCTACGTCTTGCCATAAAAAAATTCCTCCTATGATTTATTTATATTCTATCATAGAAGGATTATTTTTTACAGACTTTTTCTCACACTCTCCAGTACGCAAAGAATTAAATAAAGAGAAAGTCGGACTGTCTTAAGATAGCCGTATGAGTCTGGTAGAGCAAAGACACAGTCCTGGATTATCGGCATAAAATAGTTCAAGAATATGTCTGCACCCCCGACCCGGAAAATTCAAAAACCGACCACCAAATTGTTAGATTTGGTGGTCGGTTCATTTTTATAGTGATATTATTTTATACTGTATATTTTGTTAAATACAGCTGCGGCTTGGGCACGAGTGGTATTTGCTCTAGGGCGGAGGGTATTATCCGTGAAACCGCTTATAATTTCATTTCCGCAAGCCCATTGGAAAGCAGAAACAGCATAATCGGAAATGTATTCCGTATCTGAATAACTGTCGAGTGTATCACTTATAGAAGTGTCAATTTGTTTATATTCTGCAAATCTCTTTAAAATCGATACCATCTGCTCACGAGTTATATTATCATTTGGGGCAAATTCCGTGTCGCTGTAACCTGAAATAATATTATTCTCACTGCCCCAAGCAACAGCATTTGAGAAATAATCATTTTCATTTACATCAGTGAAGGTATAATCAACATCTGATTTTGTTTCGCCGTCAATTCTGTGAAGAACGGTTATAAACATTCCTCTCGTAATATCTGTATCAGGAGCAAATTCCGTATCGCTTACACCGCTCATTAATCCGTTGTCATATGCGGATTTTATCGGAGCATAATACCATTCGTTTTCTGCAACATCATCAAACCACCAATCGTCTTTGCTGGACGGTGTAGGTGTTTTTTGCGGAGAGTCGTTTATTTCTTTGAATGTTACGTCAACGCTTACTTGGCTTCCTGGCATTACGAATGAAAATTCGTTGTCGGCTGTCTTTGTAACTTCAATTACATTTCCCTTTGAATCAGTAACTGTTACAGTATCAACCTCATAACCGTCATTCGGTTTTGTATTAACCGTTACGTTTTCACCCAATGCGGCATTTTTCTTTGATATATTCATACTTCCGTTGTCGTATGTCTTGTTTGCAGAAGAAATACCGTATTTTGCAGAACTTCCGCCGCCACTGCTACTTGGTTTTGAAGTAGGAATTGGTGTAGGAGTAGGTTCATCTGATTCTATACCTGTTACTTGAACATCAATACTGTCATCAATTCTGTATTTTGGATAGTATGCGTATATCTTTGCATTACCATTGCTTAGCGGAATAACTTCACCGTCATCGGTAACAACAGCTATGCTGTTATCTGTTGAATAATACTTGACTTCACCCGCATAATTATTCCAAGGGAAAGCTTTTGTTTGAAGTGTTGTTGTATCATTTTTTCCGTTTAATGAAACGTTTTCGGCACCATCGTTGATTTCTGCAATAAGTGGTTTATGAGAGATAAACATGGTATATGCGTTAGATGTGTTTTCACCGCTTACTGCTGAAAGTTTAAAGTCTATATATCCTAAATTGTTGAAATCAGCTTTATCTATCTCAAACGGAACTGTAATATCTTTACTTTCACCGCTCGCAAGTTGAGGTAGGGAAGTAGTGCCGAAAGTTTTGTCGGCGGTATTATTTAGCGTTACATTTATTTCGTCGGACGGTTTAGAACCGTTGTTTGTAACCGTTGCAGATGCATAATAATCGTTATCATCGTGTTTGATTTCAAAGCTCGATACATCAAGTCTTGTATCATACGGAATGGCTTTTGTGGCAGATACAGGCTTTGCATTTTCAATTCCGCGTTCAGTTACCGTAACTGTAACTTCTTCATTTTCCAAGTTGCTCGGAATTGTCCATGGTACACTGACATTTATCGAATTACCGGATTCGATTATGTTGTCAGAACTGTCCTCATAAAGAGTATTGCCGTTTTTATCCGTTACTTTTAAATCATAACCTTTTGCGTCAAGCAAACCTGTGTTCGCAATAGTGAATGTTATATCTTCCGAATAATTCGGATAAATCTTTGACGGAAGAATAATATTGTTGCCTTTAATTTCAAGAGAACTTACTGGTTCAAAGTCAATGGTTACAAGGGTGTTTGCACTGTATTTCATAGGTGAATCTGCATCGTTTTCATCAATCCATTGCTTGTAGTAGTTTGAAACAGCTGATATTTTATTATCATCAGTCATATATAGGTCAAGTTCGTCAATAACCATACCGAAATCGGTAATTTGTACCGAATTGCCGAACTTCCAATAACCGTTATCTGTGCCACGCTGATAACGTACACCGTATATTTCAGTACCGTTCTTTGTACTGTCTTGACTTAATTCTGTGTAATAAATATAAATATCTTCACCGTTGGATGTTACAATATAGTTTCCTATACTTGTGCAAAGGTCGTCATTACCTTGGAAGTTTGCACTTGTGACATTAAATGTACCGTTGTACAAGGCTTCGTAAATGCTGTTTTCATATACGTCGTCTGACATACCAAGTTCAGATGCAGTCTTTTTATACCAATCGGCATTTTTATTATCAGCGGTCATTTCGCCGTTTTTGTATGCACTGTTTACCGTATCGGCATTAATCAAGTCTGTCATATCTCCGTTTGAATCTGCGTTAAACATTGAAGATAACATATCTGAAAGATTCATAATTTTAAACATATATCCGTTATCCAACCATGTCAGGTACAATTCGCCGTTGATGCTGGTAAGTTTAGGTAATGAATTAGATATACTGTCATTTGTAATTTGTATCGGGAAATATGCTTGCCCGGTTGTTAGGTTTTGAATTTGCAGATAAAGCTCTCTGTCGTCACCTGTTTGTAAATCTTCGTCTTCATCAATAGTGTAACTTGAAATTAAATAACTTTCGTTATTTATATTTATTGTTGCCGAATTATAATCCAATGCAATAGGAGAGCTGATTGTTTTATGAGGTATCGGAATTATGGTTTCATCATAAGACTCTCCTGTACTCATATCGTATTTTACATAGGCTATATTAGAGAATGATTTTTCAAGCTGTAATAGGTCGCTGTTGTTGTTACCTAATTTTGACACATCAAGCTTGACATAGCTTATATAAAGCATATCTCCATCAACATCAATTTGTGGGTTTAAAGTAAGGTATCTGTCGTGTACAATACTGATTTCTTTGCCCATTTTGTTGGTTTTAGTATCGTATATTGCGCATGAAATACCGATTGATGAAAGCTTTTCTCTTGAAGTTTCCACACCCGCAAATGCGTCTTTAACATCGGTCCATGCGATAATAACTTTGTCACCTATCTTTTTAAGTGTGTGAATTGAATCAGGTGTACCGTCGTCTGCTACTGCTTTAGGAGTAGACCAATAAGTACCGTCAAATATCGAATAATACAGAGTTGCTCCGTTGTATTCGGCACGATCTATCGAATCGGCTATAAATGTAAGCATCTTCTTACCGTCATCAAGAGGGATAATATGAGGTCTCGTTCTGTCTGCGGCATCATTTATTAATTGTGTACAGCTTACAACTTCTTCTGTTGCGGTAAGCTGAATATCATCATTTTTTCCGAAAGTAGATAAATCAGATGTGCCGTTACTGTATGGAGTTAATTTAATATCATCGTCGTTTGTGGTTATAAGTCCGTTGAAGAAATCACCTTCTGCGGCATTTTCGAGAGTACCCCAACCTTGTGTATATTTGGCTATATCAACATTAACGGAGAACAACAATAAGTCAAATCCCACACCTCCGGCTGCCGTTATCAGGGTACCGGGCTGACCGTTTGCAAAACTTAAATTAAATTGGAATGTTGTAGCAACATAACCTCTTGCTGAAAGTACATCGCAAAAACCTACACCTACTTGTAATTTTCCTGAAAGGACAACGCTTAGTGTTACATCGGTGCTGCTTAATCTGTTTGCTATATTGCCTTGATAGTTGTTAAACTCATCTGCGGATATTGCATTTTTACCATTATCTGTAGCATAGTTTGTCACTAAATCTACCTGAATACCGGCAATAATATTTAAAAATACAGGTACACCGTAAATTGTAGTGTACATAGTCTTATTAAATGTATATGCTCCGCCGATAGAAACCGAACCGCAAGCGAACATATAGTCGTTGTCCGGCGTTTTAACAAAGTCAAAAGCCAAAATAACAGCTACTTCGACACTGTATCTTTGATTATTAAAACCGGCAAAAGGAGCTTTTGTATCTTTAAGTAATTGGGTATAATTTGCATAAGCTTCTTGATATTCGGCATCGTCTTCGTAATCGTCACGAGACGGAGCAACACCGTTGAATGTCGCAGCCATTATTTTCATAGCATTACTTCTGTGATTTTGATTTTCTTGAACTGCACCGCGGAATTTGTCATAAGACTCTTTTTTCTCGTAAACGGTTTTCTTACCCATACTATTGAGTATTGTGTCAATATTTGCCTGAATAGTATAACCGGTGTTGTCAGGCCAGTTTGTTTTGCCGAATGTAATCAATCCGGATTGGCATTTGCCTATTGCTGAGCCGACTAACGGAATATCGATTGTACCGCTTTTATCCGCATCGAAAGTTTGAGGTGTTGTAAGTGCAAATTCCGTATAGAATGAAAGACCTGTTGCAACATCGGGATACACAATTTCAATTTCAGTGTTACCTGATGATAATTTTTTTGAATCTACAAGACGTACAGAAAGACTGTCACCGGAATGTAGATTTTCTGTCATCTTAGGAATTGTACATTCTATAATACTGCTGCCATCCTCACGAGGATAACCTTTGTATTCGGTTGTCTGACCGGTTGATGTGCGAACGGTGAATACCGCCTCACTGACACTTCTTCCATAACTGTCTATAACGGCTGTGACTGTAAGATTGTCGTCGAGTATTCTTATTTGATTTTGGTTTAAGTCGGCTGTGTTCTTGTCATATGTGTACATAATTGACGCAACCTTAGGAGCACCGTAAGGGTAGGTGATATTTGTGTTACCTGCATTTACGGTATAAGCGCCGTCTGCTTGACCAAGTGCGTCTGTGAGCTTTACTTTTGCTACATAGCCTGTCGTAACACCGTTTGAGATGTACATTGTAATAAGGTCGTTTGTGTCACCCAATACGTTTGTCAATATATAAGTACCGGTATCGGAAGTTGTACCGGTCGCACTGTCAGGCATATAGCTTGAGTTTGCAGAGTTTAGCGACTGTGAACCTTTTCCGGCTGATACGGAATATCCTACAAGCGGAAGAGATTCCGGTTCTAAGCCGTTATCGCGGATAGACGCATTTTTAGAAACAACAGTACCTGATATATTAAATGATTTTAAATCGCTCTTTTTAACTTTTTTGTAATTTACAGTTACAACATTGTCTGTTGTTTGTGCTTGCGCAACGATGTGATAAGAATTGGTTGTAAACGTGTCATTGCCTTGCTTGATAACGGGACGGTATATGTATTCTTTATCTTCAACGGAGGCAAAATTTAATGTATATATCTTACCTGTAATCGGTGTTATTTTATCTGAAAGATTTGATTCTGACGGATTTGCGTTAATAACATATTTACCGCTTAGTTCCTTTTTCAGTTGTTCATCGGAACTTGAATTAAGATCATTTTCACTGATAAGACCCTGTACCGTTAAATACTTTTCAGCACCGTTTTCAAATTTAATTTCGATTTTGTTTGAATTTTTCGCTATAAGAGGACGTATTCTGTAACTCGTATTAGGCTCAAGGAATAATTTTGTTGTATCTGTTATTGTGTTGAAACTTGTGTTGTTTGTTGAAACTTGATAACCTACAACATGATATCCGTCATCCGGAGTTGTTGCACTTAAATCAAGTGTATCACCTGCATGGCGAGTAACTGTTTTACCTGCGGCAAGCTCGCTTGATATAAAACTGCCGTTTCCTTCACCGGCTGACGGTAATACTTCGACTGTAACATCAGCATATGATACTTTAGGTGTTATCTTCAGATTTTGATGATAACCGTATGTGTCGTGTGCAACATTTTTTTGAACTGATTCAATCCATGATATGAAATATTTATCATATGGAATGTAATAAAGATTTTGCTTTTCTGTTTTCTTCAGCTCATTATTTACGTTATCCGATGTGAAATTTACTTCGTCAGAAAGTTTTGTTCCTTTTTTTGAGTTAAGGTATGAAATGAATTCTTCGGGATAATTTACAGTTATTTTATCATCAGTTGTACCCGGATCTATGGTGATTTTATAGCCTGAAATATATCCGTATTTACCTTTGTGACCATTAATGTCTGTATCATTTATTGTAAATACAATATTGCAGTCATCCTCATTCGGATTGGTCCAGAAATCACGCGTTTTACTTCCGGCGATTTGAGCACCGCTGTTAAGTTCAACCTGCATCGGTAAGGCATTTATCTTTTCATTACCGATACAGTATTCTTGTGTTGGGGGTTGGTTAAGTTCTACATTAACCTTTTTATACATAGCCGCAACACCGTAAAAGCGTACATAACTTTTCGGAGTTTTTGATTTGTCTTCATCAGCCGAATGTATTTCCATGCTTATATTTCCGTTTAAAGGTTGGTTGTTATTCAAGAGAGTTGCAGGCATTGCGTCAAGTGTTCTGCCGAATTTTCCGCTTTTTGATTCATTGATAACAATACTGTCATTATTTGCAATTTTAAATCTTGCAAGCTGTCCGCCAAAGGCGTTTGATGTTGATTCCATATCTGGAGTCATATATTGATAATATACCGACGGTACAGTTTTGGAATGTGTCCATACTCCGCCTTTATCCCACATACTTGTATGGTAATATTCAAGTTTTCCGTAATGAGAGCTACCCATATTTCTTTCACGTGTATCTATTTCATATTTGTTATCCCAATGACCGCAACCCCAAGGCTTATCACCCCAATATCCGTCATAATAAAACAGACCGTCGCGGTTTACTTCTGTTGCAAAGTAGTATGTACCGACTTCGGGAGGAATGTCATAATTGTGAGTTCCGTCACCTGTTGCGTATATTTTACCTTCGGCAGGATCTTTTGTATTATCTGACGGCATTGTATATTTAACGTTGTATTTAAGACCGTTTATGGTGATGTCATTTGTCTGATTTTCATTGCCCATAAGAGAAATATCACTCTCATCATCGGCGTTATTTTTTATTTTGACAACGGTTTCTGCATATTTACCACTTTCACAGCCCGTCATATCACTCATCAGCAGTTTAAATTCACCCTCGCCGGATACGGGAATTTCAATTGTCTTTTCCGTTTCATAAGGAATAAATGTAACTGTTTTGATTTGTTCTTCATAATTTTCTCCTGCTACTGCGGTAATGCTCGATGACAGCAAAGTGAAATCGCAAAGAGAATATTCTGCATTTTTTCGTTTTATTGTAACAGTGGCATTTCCGTCTTTTGACGTGTAACTGTTTCTGCTGAAAGAAACAACGCTTTTTTCTTTCGGCTCGTCGTCTTCGATATTTACAGAAAGTGATGTTACTTCATAAAGTTCGGCATTATCGGGATTTACCAAAAGTAAAGAAAACCCTTCTGTGCCTTCGCTTTTTTTGTCGTCCAATATTTTGAATTTAACCGTTTTTTCGTTTTCGCCCGGTGCGAAAGTAACGGTTGTACCGCTTGAGTATTCAATTCCTGCCATTGCATCCGGCACTACTTCGTCTGCAAATTGCTGTGCCATTTCTGAATCAAATTCCGAATAATTTTCAATATCTGTATTCTCTTCCGAAATGTTATCCGATGTTTCATCAGTGTCAGCTTCTGCCGTGGCATAACGTTCAAGTATTGAAACCCCATCACCGGTTTTCTCTGCGTTATCGTCAAGAATTACATAGTCCTCGCCGTATATCGCAGTTAAGTCAAGCGAGTGGATTGTGACGCTTGCTTCTTCCGATAAATCGCCCTCACGATAAATAGGGAACGAATAAACAGCATCTTCTTCCTTGACGTTTGCTGACGCAGTACCAAGGTAAATTAAATTGCCGCTTGGAAGTTTTTCCGAATCAATTCGTGATGCGTTTAACGGCATGACCGTTTCTTCTGCTTTTGCAGGCATAACTGCCATAGAGGTAAGCATTGACAGCGACAAAAGCAATGATAGTAATTTTTTCATTTTAATCCTTCCTTTCATATTAGAAATATTGGTAGTGTAAAAGAATTTCTCTTTCAAAACAGAAAAATAATTATATATAATAAAAGTATATATTATGATTATTATAAATGTCAATATAATCTAAATAAATGTCAATATAATCTAACTCAAATGCCATTTTTTTGACACAAAATCACGTTAAAACAATATTTTACACAAAACCGCAGCGGTTTTGTCTGCATTATTTTATGGGGAACGCGCAATTTCGGGTTGTAATCACTTCTGACTGTATGTGTGTCGGAAATGACTTTAAATCTAAAGTTCCCGGTTTTAATTTTAAAGAATTCTTTCATAATAAATAGAAAACTCATCAATAAAAAAACAGTTGAAAACCACACAAAATTTACGTTAATATGCGATTAAAACATATATTATGTTATGTAAATCAAATAAAATAAAAAAATATGAAAAAAGGGTTGACTTTATAAGGGTTTATGTGGTAAACTATTTTAGTATGAAAAATACGCACATTTGTGGATTGTGTGAAAGTTGCCTGTTTTGCCTGGGTCTTCACATAAGGTGAAACAAATGGAGGAATAATCAAAAAACGAGGAGGAAATAAAAATGGCAAACGTAATTTCAATGAAACAGCTTTTAGAAGCAGGTGTTCACTTCGGACACCAAACAAGAAGATGGAACCCTAAAATGGCTGAATACATCTTCACAGAAAGAAACGGTATCTACATCATCGACCTTCAAAAGACAGTTAAAAAGGTTGAAGAAGCTTATTATTTCGTAAGAGATATTGCTGCAAGCGGTGAAGATATTCTATTCGTTGGTACAAAGAAACAAGCTCAAGACTCAATTAAAGAAGAGGCTGAAAGAGTTGGTATGTACTATGTAAACGCAAGATGGCTTGGCGGTATGCTTACAAACTTCAAGACAATCCAAAAGAGAATTGAAAGACTTGCTCAAATCAACCAAATGGAAGAAGACGGTACTTTCGATATGCTACCAAAGAAGGAAGTTATTAAGCTAAAGGCTCAAAGAGATAAGCTTGAAAAGTATCTTGGCGGTATTAAAGATATGAAGAAACTTCCTGGCGCAATGTTCATCGTTGACCCAAGAAAAGAAAAGATTGCTATCGCAGAAGCTAAGAAACTTAACATTCCTGTAGTAGCTATCGTTGATACAAACTGTGACCCTGATGAAGTAGACTACGTTATCCCTGGTAACGACGACGCTATCAGAGCCGTAAAGCTAATCGCATCAACAATGGCTAACGCTATTATCGAAGGCAGACAGGGCGAAGATGCTCTTGCAGATGCTGAAACAGCTGAAGAAGATACAGTAGAAGAATAATTTTCATATAATTAATATAGGAGGAAAAGTAACATGGCATTTACAGCTAAAGACGTAAAAGAATTAAGAGAAATGACAGGTTGCGGTATGATGGACTGTAAGAAGGCTCTTACAGAAACAGACGGTGACAAGGATAAGGCTGTTGAATATTTGAGAGAAAAAGGTCTTGCAACAGCTGCTAAGAAGTCAGGCAGAATTGCTGCTGAAGGTATCGTTAAGGCTTATGTTGACGGTAACGTAGGCGTACTTGTAGAAGTAAACTCAGAAACAGACTTCGTTGCTAAGAATGATGAATTCCAACAGTTTGTTTCAGACGTTGCCAAGACAATCGCTGAACAAAATCCTGCTGACGTTGAAGCACTTAAAGAATTAAAGTGCGGAGACAGCACAATCGGAGAAATGCTTACAGAAAAGATTGCTAAGATCGGCGAAAATATGAACATCAGACGTTTCGCAAGAATTGAAACGACAGGTGCAGTTGTAGATTATATCCACGCTGCAGGTAAGATTGGTGTATTGGTTGAGGCTGACGCTGAAAACAATGACACTACAAAAGAGTGTCTAAGAAACGTTGCAATGCAAGTTGCAGCACTTAGCCCTAAGTATCTTTCAAGCGATGATATTCCTGAAGAATATAAGGAACACGAAAAGAAGATTCTTATTGAGCAACTTAAGAATGATCCTAAGAATGCATCTAAGCCTGAAAACATCATCGAAAAGATGATCACAGGTCGTCTTGCTAAGGAATTCAAGGAAGTTTGCCTACTTGAGCAAGAATACGTTAAGGCTGAAAATAAGGAAAACGTTGCTAAGTACGTTAAGAGCGTTGGCGACATTACTATTAAGCAATTCGTACGTTTTGAAACAGGCGAAGGTCTTGAAAAGCGTGAAGACGATTTCGCAGCAGAAGTTGCATCAATGGTAAAGTAATTTAACTAAACCGTATATTAAACCACGGTAGACGATAAGTTTATCGTGGTTTTTATGTGCAAATTAGAAAGTGGATTAATTTTGTGGAATTAGTTAGCGTTAGCTAATTTTGTCTGCTTAGGATAAAAGAAAAGGGAATAGAAGATATGGGGAAAAAGATTATATCATTTTTGTCTGACGGTATTTTGTCGGGAATATTTTTGTGCGTAGGCTGTTGTGTGAGTATGTCGGTTGAGTCAAAACCGCTGGGAGCGTTCTTGTTCAGCTTGGGTTTGTGTGCAATTATTGTGTTTAAATTCGGTTTGTTTACTGGTAAAGCCGGATATATGGCGGTAAAACCGTTGTCGTATGTGCCGGAAGTTGTACTTACCTTTATCGGTAATGCAACAGGTGCGGCGATAGGCGGTTTCTTGCTTAACCTTACACGTTTGGAAGCGACTTTATCGGAAAAGGCCGCTGCTATCACGGCAACAAAGTTCGCCGATTCACCGCTTAGTATATTTGTATTGGCGGTGTTCTGCGGTATATTGATGTTTACGGCGGTTGACGGAAATAAAAGAGCGACTGAAAAAGGTGACTTTGTGATGTCGCTGTTTATAGTGGTTTTACCTGTTATGGTGTTCATACTTTGCGGATTTAATCACTGTATCGCAGATACTTGTTACTTCTTTATAAGTAAATGTGCTAATGCGTCACAGGCGGCAGTATATTTCTTATGTGCTGTACTTGGTAATGCTGTCGGTTGTATGTCTGTACCAATGGTTAAAAAATTATCGCTTAATAAATTGTTTTAATAAAAAAGTTGCGGTGATTGTTCACCGCAACTTTTTTTGATAAGCAATTATGCACAAATTTATCGAATTTCGCCAACTTTGCGACAGCGATAACATCTTCGTCTGTGGCATTCTTTTTACTGCTTGTATGTTTTCCATTATGGCATTGTTGTATTAACACCACAATATTAAAAAGTCGATATTTTTCATGCAAAAAAGTAAAAAAAATTTTTCGGCATTTATTGACAAAAAATATATTGCGTGCTAAAATAGATTTGATTAAATAAATCACTAAAATATACACAGAGAGGAAGATAAAATTATGAAATTTAATTTTTTAAAGGATAAGAAATGTTGGTGCTTTGCAGCAGGTATAGCTACTGCAGTAGTAGGTAAGAAGATTGCTACAAGCGAAAAAGTTAGAAGTATGTGCGTTTCAGGTCTTGCAAAGGGTATGAAGTTCCAGCAAGAGGCTAAAGAAACACTACAAAATATGCGTGAAGAGGCTGAAGATATGTGTTATGAGGCTAAGTCACAGCTAAACGACGAGGAAGAATAATAATGAAATTTAAAATCGTACATGATACTCCGGGTCGTATCAGATTGCGTTGTGGTGGATATTATTTTGATAAAAATCAAGAAAAATCTCTTGAGAAAACAATTTTATCGGAACATTATGTTGATTCTGTAAAGGCTAAAAGCGTCAACGGCGGTATTTTAATTACCTATCAATCCGATTACAGACAGGAGCTTTTGAACTACATAAAAGGAATCAAGCAAAATCAATTAGCGGCTGTTGAAGATGAGTCTGAGGATATACAGGCTGATTTCAAGAATGAGATTATAAAAATGCTTATAAAGCGTTTTGTTCTTAGAAGAATATTGCCGTATCCTGTACGAGTTGCAATGGCTTACTTTAAGGCATTCCCATATGTGAAGAAAGCTGTGGGCAGTGTACTTAATTTAAGGGCCGATGTGGCACTTTTGGACGGTGTTGCACTCGGAACGGCACTTTCAAGAGGAATGTATTCGGAAGTTAATTCAATTACATTCTTGCTTGGAGTTTCGGAACTTCTTGAAGAATATACAAGAAAACGTACAAAAAATGCACTTGCGGACAGTCTTGCAATGAAGATTGACACTGTATGGAAGAAGAACGGCGAAAACGAGGAACAAGTTCCAATTTCAACCGTTAAAGAGGGTGACTTTGTCGTATTCCGTGACGGTGCAATGATCACTTTTGACGGTGTGGTCGTATCCGGACAGGCAAGTGTAAACGAAGCGTCTATGACAGGCGAATCGGTTGCGGCTGTAAAGGATAAGGACAGTACTGTTTACGCCGGTACAGTTGTAGAGGCGGGAAATATAGTAATTAAGGTTAGTGCTGCGGCTGATAATACACGTATTTCAAATATTATTGAAATGATTGAAAACGGTGAAAGTATGAAAGCCGGAGTACAGAGCCGTGCAGAGAAAATTGCAGACGGTTTTGTACCGTACAGTTTGGGATTGGCGTTGCTTGTTTATCTTACAACAAGAAATGTTGTAAAGGCAATGTCTGTTCTTATGGTGGACTATTCTTGTGCAATTAAATTGTCAACACCGATAAGTATTATAAGTGCTATGCGTGAGGCATCCTCAAGAGGATTTGTTGTAAAAGGCGGACGTTATCTTGAAAGTGTATCTCATGCCGATACTATTGTATTTGACAAGACAGGTACACTTACAAATTCATGCCCGACAGTAGAAAAAGTGCTTTCATTCGGTGAGTATACATCAGATGAAATACTTAAAATAGCTGCGTGCCTTGAAGAACATTTCCCTCACAGTGTGGCAAAGGCAATCGTTAAAGCCGCTAAATCAAAACAGCTTGACCACGAAGAAGAACATGCTGAAGTTGAATATGTAGTTGCACACGGCATAGCTACAATGTTGCATGGCAAGCGTGCAATTATAGGCAGTGAGCATTTTGTGCTTGAGGACGAAAATATTCCGATAACTGATGAACAGAAGTCTGTTATTGAAAACGAATGTGAGGGCTTTTCTGTTATATACCTTGCAATCGGAGGCGTGTTGTCGGGAGTTATTTGTATAAGCGACCCGCCGAGAAGTGAGGCTCATGAGGCAATTCAGTTACTTCGTGAAAGCGGTATTGATAATATTATTATGCTTACAGGTGACCATGAAGGTGCTGCAAAACGCACTGCCGATATGCTCGGTATAGACAATTTCCGTGCACAGGTATTACCTGAGGATAAGGCGACAATTATTGAAGAATTGAAGAACGAGGGAAGAACGGTTATAATGGTCGGTGACGGTATCAATGACTCTCCTGCGTTGGCACTTAGCGACGTTTCAATCGCTATGAAAGATTCTGCCGATTTGGCAAGAGAAGTGGCTGATGTCACATTGCTTTCGGGCGATTTGAGAGATTTAGCGCTTCTTCGCAAGTTAAGCAGCAGACTGTTCAGACGAATTAAACGTAATTATACGTTTATTATGGCATTTAATTCATTGCTTATTTTGCTTGGATTGAAAGGTACTATAACTCCGTCTGCATCATCACTTTTGCATAATTCGTCAACTATGCTTATAAGTGCGAACAGTATGCGTCCGTTATTGAAGGACAAGAATTAATCGTATTAATTTATTTGACGGTTGAGCGGCAGTATAAAAACTGCCGCTTTTTTTATCATATGGAATAAATTTAAAAGAATAAATATTAAAATCGGTGTTCCCAAAACGAAAAATATATAGTATAATAGAAATAGAAAGTAGGTGGTAGGTTGTGAGAATTGAAAAGCTAAACAAAGACAAAATAAAGGTAACGCTTACAACTGCGGAATTAATTAATCTTGATATAGACGTGAAAAGGCTTTCGCCCGATTCAAAAGAATTACATACATTTTTATTTCATATTATGGAAACGATAAGGGAAGAAACAGGTTTTAATCCGTATAACGGCCAAGTGGTCGTTGAGGCTACTCCGTCACAGGACGGTATAAGTATTTTGGTTAAACGTTTAAACAAGGGTATAAAAAAAATTACCGAGGAGCAGTTTAAAAAAGTTGTTTCGGTCAAGCCTAAAAAGAAAGAACCGGGTACGGAATGTGTATTTTATTTTGAAACTTTTAATGATATGTACGGCGCTATAAGCGAAATGGATAAAAGTATTCTTGCAAAAGCAAGCCTTTTTAAGCTGAATAAAACATATTGTATTCTCATAAGAAACGATAATGAGAATATGAGAGGCATTAATGTAATAAGAGAGTTTACGGAAAGAATGTCGATATACCCGTTGCAGAATGAGTACATAAAAGAACATGCTCTTCTTGTCGCAAAAGGTCAAAAACTTGTTGAAATGGCTGAAAACGTCAAACGATTGATGTAAGAGAGATTTTATTTGTTAATATTTTGTTAAATCTATTGCAAAGTTCATATATAGATAGTATAATAGATAGGTAGAAAAAATTATCAAAGGAGAACTATTATGGCAAACATTTTAGAAACAGTCGTTTTCGCAGACGGCGAAACAGCAAATACACAACAGGCGACAGGTACTCAAACAGCAGCAGACCCTAATGCTACACAACAGGTTAATCCTGTAATGAGTACAATAGTAAGTATTCTTCCGCTTGTTCTTATTATCGTATTGTTATACTTTATGATGATAAGACCGCAAAGAAAGAAAGAAAAAGAAACAAAGGCAATGATTAACGCAATGAAAGTCGGCGATAAGGTTGTAACAATCGGCGGTATCTGCGGTAAGGTTGCTAAAATTAAAGACGAATATGTTTTTATTGAAACAGGTAACATCGGTACACCGGATCAAAAGTCTGTTGTAAAGATGGAAAGAGACGCTATCAGAACTGTTGAAACAGCTAAAAACTAATTGGTTATAAAATTTAAACCTCTCTAATATATTTATAGTAAATATATAGGGAGGTTTTTTTATGGGTATTAATTTTAAGGGTGTGATAAAAGGGACGATATTTGCAATTCTTGTTACTTTTGTTATAATTCTGATATTGGCACTGCTTTCGTATTTTACAGGCATAGACGAAACTATTATCACAACCGGAGTGTATGCCTCGGTTATTATCGGCGTGATACTCGGAACGATTGCGGTATCAAAAGCGGCAAACAGCAGAGCATTTGTTCACGCAATGCTTGTATGTGCGCTGTATTTGATCGTACTTATCGGAATATCGTTGATTGTAAACAATGGAATAATGTTTAACACGCATTTTCTTGCTGTAATAGGCGGTACATTTGCATCGGGAATATTGGGGTGCATCATAGGAAAATAGCCGAAAAATAAGCTTTGTGAGAAAAAATACAAAATATTTGTAAAAAAGCCTTTTCAATCACTTGAAAGTATGTTATAATATATTCATAGTGAATTAATATAAGGAGGTTTTAATATGAAACACGTACAGACTTTAAACAAGGCTAATTTAAAGGATTCAGCAAAGCACGGTGGTTGCGGAGAATGTCAAACATCATGTCAATCAGCTTGTAAGACATCTTGCACAGTTGCAAATCAAAAATGTGAACAAGCAAACTAATGTTTTGCCGAATAAATGAACATTAAAGATGAATCATCGGCTTTTTAAGGTCGATGATTTTCTGATTTTATATAGGGAGTTTTTGAAGTGATACATAAGTATAAACAGTTGGGACTTAATATTGTAATGGATGTATATTCAGGTGCGGTACACGTTGTTGATGATGTAATGTACGATATGCTTGATTATACTCTTGAGCCGTTTATGGCAGAGGCAAAATGTCCCGATTATATTAAAGAAGGTTTAAAAGATAAGTATAGTGAAGAAGAATTGGAAGAAAGCTATGCTGAAATATGTGCACTTGTAAATGCAGGTCAGTTGTTTACAGATGATTGCTATGATGAAATCGCGAAGAATTGGAATAAGCAATCTGTTGTAAAGGCTCTTTGTATTCACGTTGCACATGACTGTAATTTGAGATGTAAGTATTGTTTTGCCGATACAGGTGAATTTCACGGTGGCAGAAGTCTTATGAGTGCGGAAGTAGGTAAGAAAGCTATTGATTTTGTTATCAATAACAGCGGTAACAGAAAAAATATAGAAATCGACTACTTCGGCGGTGAACCGCTTATGAATTTCGGCGTTGTTAAGGAAATTACAGAATATGCAAAAGAAGAGGCGAAAAAGCACGGTAAGAATTTCAGATTTACTGTAACAACAAACGGTGTATTGTTAAATGACGATATTAAACAATATATTAATGAAAATATGTCAAACGTTGTTTTGAGTATTGACGGTACAAAGGAAACTAACGACAGAATGCGTTATCGTGTAGACGGCAGCGGTTCTTACGATACAATTGTTCCTAAGTTCCAAGACTTGGCTGAAAGCAGAAATCAAAATAATTACTACGTTCGCGGTACGTTTACGGCGTATAACGTGGATTTTGCAAAGGACGTAATTCACCTTGCGGATTTAGGCTTTAAGCAGACAAGCGTTGAACCGGTTGTTGCACCTGAAACAGAGGACTACGCACTTACAAGTGAGCATATCGAAAAGGTTTGTGCCGAATATGATAAGCTTACTGAAGAATATGTAAAGAGATATGACGAGGGCAGAGGTTTTAACTTCTTCCACTTTATGGTTGACCTTGACCAAGGTCCGTGTGCGATAAAGCGTCTTTCAGGTTGTGGTGCAGGACACGAATATCTTGCGGTTGCACCGAACGGAGACATTTATCCGTGTCACCAATTTGTCGGTAACAAGGATTTTCTTATGGGTAATGTCAATGAAAATAAAATTGATGAAAATATCGAGAAGATGTTTGAACGCTCAAATGTGTATACTAAAGAAAAATGTAAGAATTGTTTTGCAAAATTCTATTGTAGCGGTGGTTGCAGTGCGAATGCGTATAACTTTAACGGTGATATAAACAAGCCTTATGAGCTTGCTTGTGAATTTGAAAAAAAGCGTCTTGAATGTTCAATAGCAATCGAGGCACATAAAAAATTAAGTTAATTTAAGGAGGAAAAAGAAATGATACACAAGGGTTTTAAAATGAAACTTTACGACGGTATGGCTGAGGAGTACGAAAAAAGACATAATGAGTTATGGCCGGAAATGAAGGATATGATTCACGAACACGGCGGTAAGAATTATTCAATATTCCTTGACAAAGAAACAATGGTTCTTTACGGTTATATCGAAATCGAAGATGAAGAACTTTGGGCAAAGGGTGCCGATACCGCCATCAATAGAAAATGGTGGGACTTTATGGCTGACATTATGGAAACAAATCCTGATAACAGTCCTGTTTCAGAAGATTTACACCTTGTATTCCATTTGGATTGATAAAATGTGTATAAATTAGAAAATAAGGGCGATAATATTTAATGACCTCACAAAATACATTAAAACCGATAGTCAGTCGGTAAATAACCCCCTTATTTGCAGAGAGAACAGTTCGTTATGAACTGTTCTTTTTGTATTGACAGATAGTGTGAATTATGATAAACTGATAATAAGGTTAGCTAAAACTAACCTATGTAATTTTATTATGGAGGAATATATGGGCGAAGTTATAAGAGGAATATTGATACCGTTTATCGGTACAACACTTGGTGCGTCTTGCGTACTGTTTATGAAGAAAATGATGAATAAGATGGTACAGCGTGCCTTAACAGGATTTGCGGCAGGGATTATGGTTTCCGCGTCTGTGTGGAGCTTGCTTATACCGTCAATGGATTATGCAGCGGAAATGGGGAAGTTTGCATTTGTACCGGCGGTTGTGGGATTTTGGATAGGTATATTGTTTTTGCTGGCAATGGACCATATAATACCGCATTTGCATATGGATACCGATAAAGCTGAAGGTCCGAAAAGTAAATTGAAAAAGACAACAATGATTGTATTTGCTGTTACACTTCACAATATTCCAGAGGGAATGGCTGTGGGCGTTGTATATGCAGGTTATCTTGCAGGAAATATGCAAATATCGGCTATGGGTGCGTTGGCTTTGGCAATCGGTATTGCAATTCAGAATTTCCCGGAGGGAGCAATTATATCAATGCCGCTTAAAGCGGAGGGAATGAGTAAAGGAAAAGCGTTTTTATACGGTGTGCTTTCAGGTGTGGTTGAACCTATAGGCGCAGTGCTTACTGTCGTTGCGTCAGGATTTATAATACCTGTGTTGCCGTATTTCCTTAGCTTTGCCGCAGGGGCGATGATGTACGTTGTAATAGAAGAATTAATTCCCGAAATGTCACATGGTGACCACTCAAATATCGGTACTGTAATGTTTGCAGTAGGTTTTACACTTATGATGATCCTTGATGTGGCACTTGGGTAAATATTTACTACTTGCTTTTATTTAAT
Organism: Hominilimicola fabiformis; assembly: GCF_020687385.1. Classification (NCBI taxonomy): domain Bacteria; kingdom Bacillati; phylum Bacillota; class Clostridia; order Eubacteriales; family Oscillospiraceae; genus Hominilimicola; species Hominilimicola fabiformis. The sequence goes on along the minus strand of NZ_JAJEQM010000007.1, from coordinate 148,844 downwards.
ATTGACAATTATCGAAATTTATGATAGAATACTGCAAGTATGGAGGGGTGGCCGAGTGGTTGAAGACGCAGCATTGGAAATGCTGTAACGGCTTACGCCGTTCGTGGGTTCGAATCCCATCCCTTCCTCCAATAATAAAAAGCTTAAAACCGAAAGGTTTTAAGCTTTTCTTTTTTATTAAACTCCGAAATATGCTTGGAAACCGCCGTCAACAGGGATTGTAGCACCTGTAACAAAACCTGATTGAGCACTGTCGGTAAGCCATAACAATGTACCTGTCAAATCCTCCGGAACACCGAAACGTCCCATAGGAGTATGAGCAAGAACTTTCTTTGAACGTTCCGAAAGTGAGCCGTCCGGATTTCTCAAAAGTGTTTTATTCTGCACTGTTTCAAACCAGCCCGGTGCAAGAGCATTTACTCTGATACCGCTTTTTGCAAAATGTACTGCAAGCCATTCTGTAAAGTTGGAAATAGCGGCTTTTGCGGCACAATATGCACTTACTTTTGTAATTGCGTGGTACGAACTCATTGACGCGATATTAAGCACGTTAGCACCAGGATTATCAAGCATATCAACTATAAATACTTGTGTAGGAATAAGAGTACCTACAATATTTAGGTCAAATACATAATTGAAGTTTTCCTTTGACAAGTCAAAAAATGAAACAACATCAGGATTTTCAATATCGCCTTTTTCAAAATATTCTTTTGTTGTAGTACCTTTTGGGTGATTACCGCCTGCACCGTTTACAAGTATATCAACTTTTCCGAAAGTATCATTTACAACTTTCTTTGCGTTGATAACGCTGTCCTTATCAACAACGTCGCATACAACAGCAAGACCGTTACCGCCAAGTTCGTTTATCTTATCACGAACTTCTTCAAGTTTTGAAAGTGTACGTCCCAAAACGGCGACATTCATACCTTGTTTAGCATATGCGTAAGCAAATTCACGGCATAAAATACCGCTGCCGCCTGTTATAACAACTGTTTTACCTTTTAAATTTTCGTGTAAATCCATTTTTATATCTCCTTAATCATTCTGACCTGCAAGTTTTGCGGCTTGGTCAGCCGTAACAAGTGCATCAATAATTTCATCAAGATTACCGTCAAGTATTTGTTCAAGTTTATATAATGTAAGATTAATTCTGTGGTCGGTAACTCGGCTTTGAGGGAAGTTGTATGTTCTGATACGTTCACTTCTGTCACCGCTGCCGACTTGCGATTTTCTTTCGTCTGCAATTTCTTTATGACGTTGTTCTTCCATAACATCATAAATTCTCGAACGAAGAATTTTCATAGCTTTATCTTTATTCTTGTGCTGTGATTTTTCGTCTTGACACGAAACAACAATTCCTGTTGGAATATGTGTAATTCTTACCGCGGAGTCAGTTGTGTTTACACACTGTCCGCCAGGTCCGCCTGCACGGAATACGTCAATTCTAAGATCGTTCTGATTAATTTCAACTTCAACTTCTTCAACTTCCGGTAAAACAGCTACCGTAACGGCAGAAGTATGAATTCTTCCGCTTGATTCTGTTTCCGGAACTCTCTGAACACGGTGTACACCGCTTTCAAATTTAAGTCTGCTGTATGCGCCTTGACCTTCGATTGAAAAGCTGACTTCTTTGTAACCGCCAATGTCAGTTGGGTTGGAGCTTAGAATATCGATTTTCCAATTTTTTGACTCGGCATACATTGAATACATTCTCATAAGGTCTGCGGCAAAAAGTGCGGCTTCGTCACCGCCTGTACCGCCGCGGATTTCCATAATAACGTTCTTTTCGTCGTTAGGGTCTTTCGGAAGAAGAAGAATTTTTAATTCTTCGCTTGCTCTTTCGATTGTTTCTTCTGCCTCTGCCATTTCAAGACGTATCATTTCTTCAAATTCCTTGTCTTGTCCTGCGTCAAGCATTTCCTTGTCATCTGCAACAGTCTGCTTTGCTGACTTCAATTCTCTGTACTTATCAATAATCGGTGTAAGGTCCGAATGTTCCTTACAGTATTTACGCCATGACTCTTGGTCGGCGATAATATCAGGGTCACTTATCTTCTCTGATACAAGCTGAAAGCGCTCTTCAAGCGCCTCTAATTTATCAAACATAATTAAAACTCCTTATTTTACTACATATCTAATATTTTATAATATTTTACCATAGGTGTCAACACAAAAATTAAAAATCATTACTTATAAGTATAAAATCATTTTTTTGGTAGTCAATTAATCCGTCTCGTTTCATTTTTGAAAGCTCGTTTGACATTGCACTGCGGTCAACTCCGAGGTAATCGGCAAGCTGTTGACGTGAAAATGGGACAGTAAATGTATTACTGCCGTTTAAAATCGCCTGTTCTGAAAAATACGACAATAATCTGTCACGAATGAACTTTGACGCAGTGTGCATCATTCTTGTGGCGAGGGATATATTTTTCTGTGCCGAATTTTTTAGAAGATTTCGTAAAAGTCGGTTATGGAAAGAACATTGATTTTCACATACGGAAAGAACTTTCTCTACATTAATAAACAGAACTTCCGTTTTCTCTGCTGCAACCACATCACATAGCATTTCTTTATTCGGAATGGTCGCATAAGTTTCGGCAAAAATTTCACCTTGACCTATGTGACCAAATATATTACTGCTGCCCCAATAATAGTTGACGACAATATTTACACTGCCCGACAAAACAAGCCCCATATCACTGACAGTATCACCGCTGTGATAAATAAATTCAGATTTTTTAAAACTTTTTTGATATGCACCAAGACAATTTAATATCGTCTTAATTTCATTCTCGGAAAGTCCGTTAAAAAATGCTGTTTTTGTTAAAAATAAATAATTCATAAATTCCTCTTATTTTGTTGTTGCAACAACATATTTTTTTATAAGATTATATTATACTGAATTCACAAAGTCAATACATGAGGTATTAGCGAGGAGGATTTATATATGGAGAATAAAATGTTTTGCTTTCAATGTGAACAGACAGCAGGATGTTCCGGTTGTACAGGTAAGGTAGGCGTATGCGGTAAAAACGCAGATGTTGCCGCTTTGCAGGATAAATTGACAGGTGAACTTATCGGACTTGTTCGTGCAACAGGTGATGTTGTACCGACAGGAAACGTTTTAAAACTTATAATAGAAGGACTTTTTACAACTCTTACAAATGTCAGCTTTAATGAGCAGACACTTAATGAATTGATTGAAAAAGTTTGCACAGAAAGAGAAAGACTTGTTCCGCAATGTTTTGCTTGTGCGTCACCGTGTGGAACAAATAACGAATATGATTTGTCGCATATTTGGACAGATAATGAAGATATTCGCAGTTTGAAATCACTTATACTTTTCGGTATAAGAGGTATGGCGGCATATGCTTATCACGCTATGGTACTTGGCTATACAAATGATGAAGTCAGCCATTTCTTTGTGAAAGCATTGTTTGCACTTGGCGAAGATTGGGGAATGGATAAGCTTTTACCGATAGTTATGGAATTGGGAAAAGTTAATCTTGTGTGTATGGAAATGCTTGATAAAGCGAATACGGGAACTTACGGAACACCGACACCGATTACTATTGATTTAAAGGTCGAAAAAGGTCCTTTTATCATAATTTCGGGACATGATTTGCTTGATTTAAAATTGCTTTTGGAGCAGACAAAGGATAAGGGTATTAATATATATACACATGGAGAAATGTTACCGGCACACGGTTATCCGGAATTAAAGAAGTATAAGCATTTAAAGGGTAACTTCGGTACGGCATGGCAAAATCAGCAAAAAGAATTTGCAAATGTACCTGCACCGATATTGTTTACAACAAATTGTTTAATGCCGCCAAAGGACGGCTATTCGGACAGAGTGTTTACAACAGAAGTTGTATCATATCCTGAAATCACACATATCGGTGACGATAAAGACTTTACACCGATTATCGAAAAGGCTCTTGAGCTGGGCGGATATGACGAGGATAAGCAATTTACAGGTATAAACGGCGGAACAAGCGTGACAACAGGTTTCGGACACGGAACAATATTGAGCGTTGCGGATAAAGTTATTGACGCAGTTAAGAGCGGCGCTATAAAGCATTTCTTCTTGGTAGGTGGCTGTGACGGAGCACGTGTAGGAAGAAACTATTATACCGATTTCGTAAAGCAAACGCCTGACGATACCATTATATTAACGCTTGCTTGCAGTAAATATCGTTTTAACGACCTTGATTTAGGTACAATAATAGGCGGTTTGCCGAGAATTATGGACATGGGACAGTGTAATGACGCATACGGTGCGATTAAAGTAGCCATTGCACTTGCGGAGGCATTTGAATGTGAAGTAAATGAACTTCCGCTTTCAATGATACTTTCATGGTACGAACAGAAAGCTGTATGTATTCTGCTTACACTTCTTCATCTCGGTATTAAAAATATCCGTCTTGGTCCTACACTCCCAGCATTTATATCACCGAATGTATTGGGATACTTGGTAGAAAACTACAATATTGCAAAAATTACAACACCTGAAGAAGATTTAAAAAATATATTAGGTTAAAACAGAAAAACTGCCGACATAAAATCGGCAGTTTTTTTGTGTTGACAGTGTATTGTAAGAAGATTATAATAAAATTATCAAACGATAAAGGGATGAATATTATGAATATAGCAATTTTATATCAAGTAAAAGAGCCGCCACAGGTGGGTAATATCAGAAAGACTATGAAAGAGGGCGGATACAGTGACAGCGGTTCAGACCTTGCGTATGAATTAAAGAAAAACGGATATAATTTGATAACACCTGTGGAGAACCCCGACGAAAAGAACAACATTGATTGGGTATTCGGTGATGATGACGAGTGGATAGCAAAAGCGATAAATATGGGTACTGATGTATTGTGGCTGAAAATGCACTTAGAATATATACGACAACAGAAAAGACGAATTATAAAATCGGTGAAGAATTTGATAAAAACAGTTTGTCTGTAAAGATGCTATATGAAGATAACACTGAAAAAGAAGTCTGCGGATATAAAATATCGGGCTTTGATAATATGAAAGTCGGAACGCAAACTGTTACGGTGACATATAAAGACTATGATAATTTATGTTATAATTATAAAAAATTAAGAGGTGAAAGTATGAAAGTTAATTATAACAGTACAATACGGTCGTGCTTTATCGGGTACATAGTTCAAGCGATAGTAAACAATTTCGTACCGCTGTTGTTTATTACGTTTCAATCGCAATACAGTATACCGCTGTCGAAGATAACCTTATTAATTACAATCAACTTTGGTTTACAGCTTATAATAGATTTTGCGTCGGCATTTTTTATCGATAAAATCGGATACAGGCTATCTGTACTTATAGCACACTTATTCGCGGCATTGGGATTGATTTCGATAGCAATATTGCCCGATATGATGAATGATTCTTTTATGGGAATATTTATTTCGGTGTTGCTTTATGCAGTCGGCGGAGGATTGCTTGAAGTTGTTGTAAGTCCGATAGTTGAGGCTTGTCCGAATGAACATAAAGACAAAACTATGAGTATGCTACATTCATTTTACTGTTGGGGTACGGCGGGAGTAGTAGTAATATCAACAATATTCTTTAATGTATTTGGTATTGATAATTGGAAGATACTTGCACTTATTTGGGCGGCAGTACCTGTTATAAACGGATTGACATTTCTAAAAGTGCCTATTGCACCGCTTATTAACGAAGAAGAAAACGGACTTTCTTTAAAAGAACTTATAAAGCAAAAGGCATTTTGGGGATTTTTACTTATTATGTGCTGTGCCGGAGCAAGTGAACAGACTGTAAGCCAGTGGGCGTCGGCATTTGTTGAAAAGGCACTCGGAATATCAAAATCAATAGGTGACTTGGTAGGACCTACGGTATTTTCTGTACTTATGGGTATTTCAAGAGCAATTTACGGTAAATTCGGAGAAAAAATCAATCTGTATAAAATGATGGTTTTCAGCGGTTGTTTATGTGTGCTTTCATATTTAACGGTATCGTTTTCATCATCGGCGATTGTCGGCTTAATCGGGATTGCGGTATCAGGGTTTTCGGTAGGCATACTTTGGCCCGGAACATACAGCGATGCGTCAACCTCTATAAAAGGCGGAGGTACGGCTATGTTCGCATTCCTTGCGCTAGCCGGAGATGTAGGTTGTGCAGGAGGTCCTACATTTGCAGGTAAAATAGCAGGTATGCTTGGCGACAATTTGAAAATGGGCATTTTGGCCGCCACTGTTTTTCCTATAACACTTATAATCACTTTAATAATAATGAATTTGCACAAAAAAAGTCTGTACAACACGAAATATTTGTGATATAATTCTAAATATAAATAAATTATGAAGGAAGTGTTATGAAGATGAAGAAGAACAAAATTCGTGTGACTTCAGCGGTGGTTTCTGCGATAATGCTTGCAAGCAGTGCAAGTGCGTTTGCAAAATTTGACGCATATAATGATTCCGACGGTTTTACACTCGGTCATTATGAGGCGGAAGTAAATCAAGAACAACGTGCCGATACAGAAAAATTGTATGAGCAAAGACCAAAAAATGAAAGACAGTTTGAAAATCTTTCAAGAGGTTTGGTGGCAGTACCGGGAGAAAACGGAACGCTTGTAAGCTGGCGTTTTTTAGGTACGGATTCAAACAGCTTGACATACAATCTTTATTGTAGCGGTGAAAAGCTGAATGACAAGCCGATAACTACGACAAACTTTTTCCATACCGGAGCGAGTACAAATGCAGAGTATACTTTCAAAGAAGTAGAGAACGGTGAAGAAACAGGAGTAGAGTATACGACTACGGCATGGGATAAAAATTATATTGGCTTTAAAGTAACGGAGCGTGAAGGATACAACATTGATGACGGTGCGGTTGCAGACCTTGACGGTGACGGAGAATACGAAATTTTGTTAAGACGAGTGCCGAGTATGGATGTTAACACAAGAACATCATATCCTGTTATCGAGGCATACAAAACAGACGGTACACATATGTGGACAATCGATATAGGTCCTAACGAAATTAATGAAGTTGATATAAACTTCCTTGCATATGATATGGACGGCGACGGAAAAGCAGAAGTTATAATGCGTTCGTTCGAGGGTACAACAGACGGAAAAGGCAATACAACAGGCGATACGAACGGTGACGGAATAACCGATTATTCAAAGTCGGAGAGCAATTTGGCAATATTTAAGGACAGACAATACATAGTTTCAACACCTGAATTTCTTTCGATATATGACGGCGAAACAGCTGAGGAAACAGACAGAACAGACCTAAAACCGTCAAAAGAACCGCTTTCGGACTGGTCATACAGATACAGTGATACAGGACGTCTTACAAAGAGAGCAAGCCACTATCTTTTCGGCTTGGCATATCTTGACGGTGTAACACCGAGTGTTGTTATGGTGCGTGGTGCGTGGGATAACGTAAGAGCGGCAGCATGGCATATTGAGGACGGAAAGTTTAAAGAAGATTGGGTACACAATACCGAAAACAAAGATGATGTAAACAGTATATGGGGTGCGTGCAACCATAATCTTGTAACGGTAGACGTTGATTTTGACGGAAAAGACGAAATATTGTCCGGACCTATGGCTATTGACCATGACGGAAGTGAAATGTATGCCGTAAAGGTATATGATAATGACGGCAATGCTCAAAAATTGGCTCATGGAGATGCGTTTGATGTTGCAAAAACAGATCCCGATTTTAACGGCTATATGGCGTGGGCTTGTCACGAAACATCACAGCTTATGGCAAATATCGAGTATCACGATGCAAGAACAGGTGAAGTTCAATGGGGTTACAGCAAAAATAAAGATACAGGCAGAAGTCGTTCGGCGGATATAGACCCTACACACAAAGGCTTTGAAGTATGGGGCTCAACTGCAACAATTCCTGCCAATATCAGCGGTGAAAATATAGCTGATACATGGAATGGTTTTAAGTTCAGAAAAATTGACGGTACTGTTGACAGCGACGCAACTATTCCGATGAATTTCAAGGTTTATTGGGACGGTGATTTACTTAGCGAATTGCTTGACGGTACAACCGTATCAAAATATAACTGGGAGGACAAGTCTGTTGACGTGCTTATGACGGCAGATGATTGCGCGTCAAACAGCGGTACAAAGGCAGTACCTTGTATCAGTGCGGATTTGTTCGGTGACTGGCGTGAAGAAATTGTATGGAAAACCGCAGATGAAAAGGAAATAAGAATATACTCGACTTCAATTCCTACATCATATAAATTGAATACATTAATGCATGATTCATATTACAGAGCGTCTGTTGCGGTACAAAATAACCACTACAATCAACCGCCGAATTTAAGCTATTATCTTGGTGCTGAAACAACAAAAGTACCTATGTTTGAGGGATATGTTATAAAAGACGGCAAAAAAATCACAAACCCTGATTTGACAGGTTCGCACGGTACCTATGACATTAACGCAAAAACAGGTGCATTAAGTGTAAAATTGGCAGTTGACTGTGCAAATGCCTATGTCGGCAATAATATTGTACAAATTGATACAGAAAACAGTGACGTTACACCGATAATTGTTGATGACAGAACATTAGTACCGGTTAGATTTATCGCTGAAAGCTTGGGTATGGACGTTGGATATAATGACTCGACAAGGACTGTTACACTTTCTGGAAACGGATATATAGTAAATATGACTTTGGATAAGAGCGAATATACGATTAATGATATTCCGTTTGAAATGGACGTTCCGGCACAAGTAGTAAATGACAGAACGTTGATACCTCTTAGAGTTATTGCTGAATCTATCGGTAAAAAGGTTGAGTGGGACGCAGACAACAGATTAATATATATCGGATCTGTACAATTCTATGATAAAGCAAATGCCGCAAAGTATGCTGCTGCATTAAAAAACGGCAAAGAGGAAGATCAGAAAATAATTGAAACAACGGTTCCGACAGAAGAACCTGACCTATTGGCAACGGCGGACTATACGGAATATACAGATTCTAATAATGTAGCATGGAAAATGTATATAAACGAAGATTATGAAAAGTATAATATAGGAGATAAACTTGAATGGGCAGGTACGAAAAAGCCCGGTGAACTGGCAAATATCGCGGTAGCACAAGGAACAAACGGCAAAGTAATGCATTTTGAGGACAGTACAAAAGGAAACAGAAATGCAATTTATAATCTTCCGTATAAAATGAACGGTACGGTAAGAATTGAGCTTGATTGGAAAGTCGGCGAGTGTACAGGCGGACAGTCATATGGTGAATTGAGATTTGCCGATTCATCAAAAAATACATTCTTTGCATTGAAAACTCAAAAAGGTGCGGAATTGCAATATTCGGCAAACGGCGGAATAGCAAACGGACTTCTTGAAACAGATTGGAAGGACGTAGGTACAGGCTTTAATAAAGACACTGTTTATAACGTGGTTATTGAGGCTGACTTTGATAAAAAAGTATGCAACGCCACCATCTCTGACGGCAGTAAAACAGCTAAAATAACAGATTTGCCTTTTGAAAATGCAACAGATTTTAATGCAATGGAAGTCTTGGCGGTAAGAGTTGAAAAGAACTTTACTTGGGCAACCGACATTGACAATATGAAAGTCGGCATAAAAGCAAATTAACAAAAAATTCACAAGACAACCTGAAATTTTTGGGTTGTCTTGTGTTATAATATAAGTAAATAATTTATCGGAGGTAACATTTTATGTGTACTGCAGCAACGTATAAAACAAAAGATTTTTATTTCGGAAGAACGCTTGATTATGAATTTTCATATGGTGAAGAAATTACGATAACACCTCGAAATTATAAATTCAATCTAAAAAATATGGGCATAATGGAAACTCATTACGCGATGATAGGGATGGCTCATATTGCCGAAAATTATCCGCTTTATTATGACGCAATTAATGAAAAAGGTCTTGGTATGGCAGGACTTAACTTTGTCGGCAATGCGGATTATAAAGAAGTGATTGACGGTAAGGATAATATCACGCAATTTGAATTTATACCGTATATTTTAGGTAAATGTGCAAGTGTAAAAGAGGCAAGGGTGTTGCTTGGAAAAATTAATATAACAAACATTCCTTTTAACGAAAAAATGACTTTGGCACAGTTACATTGGATAATCGCCGATAAAAACGAGGCAATAACCGTTGAATCTATTAAAGACGGTATAAAAATTTATGACAATCCTGTCGGTGTGCTTACGAACAATCCGCCTTTTGACAAGCAGATGTTTAATCTTAACAACTATATGAATTTGTCACCGAAATCACCTAAAAACAATTTTTCGGATAAGTTGAATTTGAATATGTACAGTCGTGGTATGGGAGCAATCGGCTTGCCAGGTGATTTATCGTCACAGTCAAGATTCGTAAGAGCGGCATTCGTGAAAACAAATTCATTGTCGGGAGAAACTGAATCGGAAAGTGTAAGTCAGTTTTTTCATATTCTTGGTGCGGTTGAACAGCAAAAAGGCTGTTGTGAAGTTACAGACGGTAAGTTCGAATACACTATTTACACTTCTTGTTGCAACGGTGACAAGGGAATATATTATTACACCACTTATGAAAATCATCAAATTACAGGTGTTGATATGAATAAAGAAAATTTGAATTCAGATATACTTATAAGCTATCCGTTAATTCAAGGTGAACAAATAAAAATACGGAACTAACGAGAAAGGAAGATGTATTATGAATGAAGTATTAAAGACAATAAAAGAGAGAAGTTCAATAAGAGCGTACACAGACGAAAAACTTACAAAGGAAGAAATAAATGCGGTTATAACAGCTGCACTTCAAGCACCGACCGCTAGAAATATGCAGGAGGTTCATGTTTCGGTCGTGGACGGTGACAATCCGATACTAAAGGAAATTGACACAGACAGAAAAATAAAAATGCTTGCGTCTGCTCCAGATGAAGAAACGAAAGCGAAGATTGAAAGTAATCCGAACAACTTTTATTATAATGCACCGACTGTTTTAATATTGAGTGCTGACAAGAATTTTAAATGGAGCAAGTTTGACGCCGGAATTGCAACAGCCAATATGACGCTTGCGGCACAGTCAATGGGACTTGGAAATCTTGTTATAGGCATAATATATGACGCAATGTACGGCGATAAAAAGGATTACTACGCAAAAGCACTTGATTTTCCCCAAAATTACGAATTCGCAATAGCATTTGCGGTAGGTCATAAAAACACCGAAAAAGAACCGCACGAATTTGATTTTGACAATTCGGTCAGTTTTATATAATATATGTCGCAAAAGCGAAGATTGAATAGATATACTGTGACGGTTATCTGACCTACAAACCCACATTTTGTGTAGATTTTGCATTTTAATCTTACGGACAATAAAGCAGAAGTCGCAAAAAGTTTTGACGAAGGAGGAGTCAATTATGACGTTTGTAAGCAAGGCTACTTCATCAAAAACGGTATAAATATTTAGTGTATACGGTTATTTCGGAATCAGCAGTGCAGATTGATACAAAATGTTCAATAACTTATAAAGAGTATCTAAAACAATTACAATAAAAGGTGAGATTTATGAAAAAGATGATTATTTTTGTGAAGTTAAAACGAATAATGCAGGTTGGAACAGAGAGAGTTTTAAAGGAGTAGAATCTGATAACATATGTAAATTAGTTGAAGATTGGACACTCGGACGAATTCTGAATATCACTTATATGATAATTTTATTAAATAATCAGAAAAAGGAGTTGGTAATAGCCTATCTTAAAAAACGCATGGTTAAGCTATTTTTTTTAGACCTGTCAAAAAAATATCAATCTAAGTATAATAAAGGGCAGATTGCAAATTAAGGTAATTATGCAAAAAGTATTATGAGATTTTTATCTGTTTTTTTATTTTCTTGTTTCATAGTAATTATAACTAAAATATAACAGAACAATTCTACATATTTCCTAATTGTATATTTAATATTTGTATGTTAATATAAAAATATAGGAATGATGTTACAAAATGTGCGTTAAAATAAAAAAATATATATAATACAAAATGTGAATTAAAAAGGAGTTGTAAACTAAATTCACAGATTGATGTAGCAATTGAACGGAAAGTAATTGATTAAATGAAAGAAAAAAATGAAAAGTACAAGTTTAAAGAAAATACTTGCACTTTTGATCACGTTTTCTTTATTATTCAAAAAGCAAAATATTATGAAGTATTTCTTGATGGAAATATATATATATTGCAACATCGGAGCTTTATTGACATCAAAATAATAGATTAACGTATTATCTTGATCAATGGGCTACAAGAAAACTGGGGAATAATAGCTTTTATGCGGATTGGGAGATTTCATTAACATATGATAAAAATGGGAACTTGTTAACTAATTTGACTGAAGGCTATGATTGTATTAATAATTATATCGGCAAAGAAACATATTCTTATAATGCATGGGGACAGTTAGTTAATTATAATAATGATGTGGGTGAAACAGCAAGTTATACTTATTATTCAGACGGATTAAGAGCAAGTAAAACAATAGGGGACAATACAACTAAGTATTACTATGACGGTGATAATGTTATTAATGAAACGTTAAATAATAACAATTATGCAACAAATGTAATGGGAGTAAACGGATATGTGTCAAGGAGACAAAATGGTACAACCGGTTATTTGTTTAAAGATGCACATGGCGATGTACTTTCTATTTACACAAGTACAAGCAATAAAGCCGCTGATTATACATATGATGCGTGGGGAGAAATACAAACCAAAAATGAATCAAGTTCTTTTGAAAATAATCCACTACGCTACTATGGTCAATATTACGATTATGAAAGCGGTATGACATATCTGAGAGCAAGATATTATGATAGTAGCATTAGACGTTTTATAAGTGAAGATCAATTTTGGAATGTTGACAATATGATATATGGAGATGAACAAAAAACAATAAATTATGCTGTAGAATATGGATATAAAACATATTATGATAGACGTAGAAACTTGGGCCGGAAGTACATTCTGGTTAGCTGGATTAGATGGACCTTTGCCAATAGGTGATATTATATATGTTGGAGGAATAGGAACTTGCGTTGTTATAGATGTTGTAGGAGGCGTAATGTATCTTGCAAAAAAAGCAAAATCTAGCAACAAAGAAAAAGCTACTGATATACCTTCTTGGGCAAAAGGTAAGAAACCACGTGCAGGCGAGAGTGGTAAAGAATTTGCTAAACGAGTTATGGACGAACGATATGGAAAAGATAACTATAGAACAGGACCTGGTTCAGAGTATAACAAATTGAAAAAATATGGAGATAGAGGTGGAAACTAATGAAAAAAAGCGTTTATTTACTGCAACATTCATATAGTTATGGAAAACATTTAGAATATGAAGAAACAAAAATTATTGGCATATACTCTCTAAGAGAAGAAGCTGTTGCTATTATTGAAAAATATAAATTATTACCTGGATTTAAAGATTATGATATTTCATGTTTTCATATCGATAAATATATTTTAGGCGACAGTAATTGGCAAGAAGGATTTGAAGAAGAGTAAAGCCAATAAAATATGGTTGTTCTGATTTTATCTTATCAATTAAACGGTGATAGTTTAGTGGGATAGGGCTCTATTTATTCAAAAAGTAATGGAAATAAAATTTTCATTACCAATATTAATAAAAATGTTGTGCAAGATATTAAACATATAACTATATATATATAATGGAAATTTATATTATCAAGTACCCTCTGAATCAAATAGCGATATATGGGAAATACACATTATTGCTCTTAAAAAATAATATTCAAATACTTTATACATATAAAGAATATCCTGAACAAACTCAATAAAATAACTTGACTTCATTTCTGACCTCTGATATACTAACATTAAAGTATGAAGTGACAACAAAATACAAAGTAAATTTATGCAGACAAGAATCTGAATTGATTTTTGTCTGCTTTTTTACGTTTAAAAGAAAGGAGAGAAGAAAAATGCTTATAAGTATGTTATTTGTTGGTATTATTATTGTGTACGGATTTATAGGACTAAAAAAGGGTGGTATCAAAAGTATAGGAGGCTTAATATCAATGATATTAAGCCTCCTATACTTTCACGCTGTTTAGCTATTCCGGTAACGCAATATGTATGTAATGAATCGGGTATTAGTGATAAAATCAGTTGTTTTATTCAGAATATTAACAGTTCGGTGTTTCTAAACGAAAATGTTTTTTAACTTAGCATAGATATGATAAAGACGCAACTGCTAAATTTGAAAAAGTATCAGAGGCGTATAGGCTTATATCAGAAAATCGTGAAAAGAAACATAAGTCTATATTTAACTTTGGTACTATATTCAGTGATGTCGGAAGTAAGACGAATACAGAAAAGAAGAAAGAAACAACAAAATCAGAAAAGCCTGAGCAGAAAGGTATTCGAGGTTCTGACGTATATACTACAGTAGAAATTGCTTTTGAGGAATCAATTCTCGGCTGCCGAAAGGAGATAACTGTTCAGCATGAAGAAATATGTCCTTGCAGTAATGAAGAAAATCGTACTGATAATTGTACAATTTGTAATAATACCGGTAAGGTATTAAAGAAATTCATATATGATATAAGTATTCCGAGAGGCATATTCAGTGGACAGGTATTAAAAATAAAAGGCAAAGGCAATGTCGGAATCAATGGTGGAGAAAACGGTGATTTGGTTATCAATATTCAAGTAAAACAGAAGAAAGGTTTTGCGAGGACCGGTCAAGACGTTGTTTACTATATGACTATCTCATTTCCACAAGCTGTTTTGGGAGCAGTGATTAATGTGCCGACAGCTTATGGTACAGTGAATTGCGAAATACCGGCAGGAATCAAACCGGGAGAACAATTATGCCTTGCAGGCTATTTTTTCAAAAATTGCTGAATTCCTAAGCACATCAGAAGATGCAATGTGGGATATGATGGAATATCCTGAATTTTGCATAATGATGAACGCCCAAACAGAGAAAAACACGGCTATTTCTGCCAAAATAGCTACAAACCCTTTGGTACGACTATTATAAACATTTTATATGTTAAAACTGTCGTAGGCAAAGCTCCGGACAAAGAAGTTTATCGTAATAATAACGAACCATTGTTCGTGTACAAAAACGGTAATATTTCATTTGTGGAAACAAAATAAGAAAAAGGTCGGTACATTATGTGTACTGACCTTTTTGAATGTGTTCATATAATTAATTTTACTCTAGGATAGTATTAATAGTATTTTTGATTTCATTAACAGAATTAAATGCAGGTAATTCAGGAAGAATTGACAACTGATCAATAATTATATCACGAACGGTATTTGCTTATGAAAAGGTAGAAATCTTCATTAAAATAAGTTCATTAAAGGAGGCTGACAACATTTTGAAAAATATAATAAGTGGTCAAAATGGAGTTTTTGTCATTTTCAATAAACGCAGAAACCGCATAGGTAAACCGTTGATGAGAGGTAATTTTGAAAATACACATCCAAGTATAATAAAGCGTCATTTATCTTACTTAGATTGATATTTTGAATTTTACCCCCTACGTAGTTTTTAGAGTTCCTCTCCAAGAACTATGATATACTGTTTAAGATGCTGTGGATTGGTTGTGCGCTCCTACCGCTTGACGGTTCACGAAAGGCTCCAGTCACAGACTCTTTGCAGTTTGTTAATCAGTTAGATACCGCATGACGGTTTATTTAGAACGAGGCTACAATTGCTAAGAGCCCCTGTGGGTCTAAACAGTATCAAAATATTTTTAAGGAGAATTATTCTTATACACAGATATGTTTTTTGTACTTATTTTTGCTTAATCAAAAACAGACAGAAATTCATTTTGAATTTCTGTCTGTTAAAAGCTATTTTAATTCTTTTAAAATTTCAATTAAAAATTTCCATGTACGTTTGGTAGAAGCTATATCAAGTTTCTCGTTCGGAGTATGAATTTCTAAAATATTAGGTCCTATTGATACTGCATCGAGATTATTAATTTTATCGGCAATAATACCGCACTCCAACCCTGCGTGGATAGTTTCGATTTTAGGCGTTCTGTCATATAAACGTTCAAATACAGCAGTCATAGTTTCTCTTAATTTTGAATTTTCAGCATATTCCCATGCAGGATAGCTTGCGGAATGTTCAAATGAACCGCCAAGTGATAACACTAATTCATCTAAAATGTCCGATTGCTGTTCTTTTTCATTCTTCAAATTGGACCTAATCATAAAACTTGCTCGAAATGTATTATCCGCTAACGAAACAACACCTAAGTTCAGAGATGTAAGAACTTCATTTTTATTGTTAAACTTTAATGCGGTAGATTTTGTATTTGTAAGAAACGTTATTATTTTTTCGGTACTTTGCTTTGAAAGTTTTTTGCTGATTTCAGTTTCTGAAAACGTTATTTTTAAGTCTTTTTCCGTATTGATTAATTCTGATTTTATGTTTTTGACTATGTCTTTTAATTTCGATGTATCCTCTATACAGATTACGGCATATGCTTGCTTAGGTATGACGTTTTCTCTAACTCCCCCATTTATATCGCAAACAGAAAATTTACAATCTTGTGATAACTCATAAAGTATTTTCCCTAATAATTTGATTGCATTTTCACGTTGCTTGCCAATATCAATACCGCTGTGTCCTCCGTTTAAACCGCTTATTTCTATACGCAAAGTGTTGTTGTCACTGTTTTCAAATTCTATCGGAATATTGGCAGTATAAATCATTGCACCGGCACAACCGGCGGTAAAAATGCCTTCATCTTCACTGTCAATATTAATTAAACGCTTACCTTTCAGATATGACGTCTCAAGCTCAGCCGCACCTAAAAGACCTATTTCCTCATCTCTTGTTATAACTGCCTCAATAGGCGGATGAGGTATATCGTCTGAAGCAAGAATTGCAAGTATATAAGCAACTGCAATTCCGTCGTCACCGCCAAGCGTTGTACCGTCAGCCCATAAATATTCACCGTCGGTACACAATGTCAAGCCCTCTTTAGACATATCAATAGTGCAATCCGGTACTTTGTCACACACCATATCCATATGACCTTGTAAAATAATAGGCCCACTGTTTTCAAACCCTTTTGTACCGTCTTTAAAAATTATAATATTTCTGCCGGAATCATAAATTGCTTTAAGATTATGTTCCTTTGCGAAATTCATTAAATATTTTGATATTTCTTCTGTATTTCCAGAACCATGCGGAATATTCGATATTTCCTTGAAATATTGAAATACTATCTTAGGTTCTAATTCATTATAATCCATCTTTTTCACCTCAACTATATTATATCACATTTATTTTATAAACAAAACAAAATCAGAGTATATTTCAACTCTGATTATAATTATTTCTTCAAAAACTCGATAACACGTTTCTTTATATCATCCAATGAATTATCCAAACCGTGTCCTTCACCTTCAATTAATACAAGTTCGGTATTATGCGGCATACATTCTTTATATCTGCGAGAACCGATAACTCCAACTGCGTCATCGGCAGTACCATGTATGATCAGTGTTTTACCACAGAACATTGATGTAGTTTCATAAATAGGCAATGTTCTTGCAACTCTGAAATACATACCGCCGACTTCATAATGATTACCCTCATTATCTTTTACAGGAAATTTATCCGGTACGTTTATCATATCATACGGAGTACCGAAACACGAGCCGATTAAAGAATCGTCTTTAATTGTTGCGGCAGGAGCAAGCATTATAAGTTTACTGATACATTCACGATAATATCCTGCCATCATACCGCCTATCAAAGCACCTTGAGAATGACCGAGTATATTTATTTCGGTAACAAAATCAAGTCCTCTGACATAATCAATTATTTTAGCGGCATCAAGTATTTCGCTTAATACATTCATATCACAAAATTCACCGTCACTGTCGCCGTGACCGTCAAAATCAAACCGTATTGTTGCGATACCGTTATTCAGACATTCGTGTGCAATCTGATAAAACATCGATTTATCATCTTTGCCTATATTCGCCATAAATCCGTGAAATATAATAAGTATCGGACATTTTTCAACGTCCGGCTTTAAAAGTTCGCCTCGCAAAGTTAATCCGTCACGCTTTAATGTTACATTCATAAACTAAACCACCTTAAAATAAAATATAATACAATTATATCATTTTATTTGCTTTTGTAAAGCGTTTTTTGTCAATAGTTTCTTATATGTTAAGTCTATCAAAAATGCTCCCAACGGTGCGGTGATTATTATTGACAAAACCGCAACGGTTAAAACTGTTGCACCGCAATTTAATCCCATAGAAAGTGGTATTCCGCCTATTGCGGCTTGAACAGTCGCCTTTGGCAGATAAGCTATCATACAGAACAGTCTTTCTTTTAAGTTGAGATTTGTTTTCAACATACAAATAAATACGCCGAACATACGGAATAGCAAAACTAAGAATATCAATATAATTGCGGCTACTCCCGCTTTAAGTGCGTAATCAATATTAACGCTTGCACCGACAAGCACGAATAATAATATTTCCGCAACAACCCATAGTTTGTTGTATCGCTGAGAAAGACGTTCAGTCGCCTCTTTTCTGACTTTTTGCAAAGAAATACCTATGCACATAACGGCAATAAGCGATGAAAACGGCACAATCCCACCGTAAGTATCTTCAAATGCAACAAGCAAAAACGACACGCACATTAAAATGATTATTTTTACCGTATCTCTGATATGTGCTTTAGCAAAAAATTTGCCTAACACTATTCCGACAAAAATACCGACAGTTATACCCAATACAATGGATATTGGGATTTTTACAAAACTGACAGCAGACATATCTCCTGTTTGCGACAGACCGAGAAATGCAGAGAAAAGAACTATAACAAACACGTCATCAACCGACGCTCCAGCAAGTATAAGTTGCGGAATGCTTTTATCTTTACCGTAGCCGTTCTCTATTAAATTCAGCATTTTAGGCACAATAACCGCAGGTGAAACCGCACCTACCACTGTACCCATAACTGCTGCGTCAACTACGGATATTCCTAACAATTTAGGTGCAAGAAGTATCATACCTATTATTTCAAAACAAGCCGGAACAAAGCACATCATTATAGCAGGTCTGCCGACTTTTTTCAATTCCGACATATTGAGCGACAATCCGGCTCTTGCAAGAATTATAATTAATGCAATTTTGCGTAATTGTGCGGATATTTCAAGAATTGATGTATCAATTAAATTCAGTGCATACGGTCCTATTATAATTCCAACAGCCAACATTCCTATAAGTGACGGCAATCGCAGTTTTTTGCATATTCCGCCAAGTAACAGACCGAACAATAAAATGATTGCTAAACTAAAAAACATAAATATTCCTCCATAAAATACAGAAAAAGCTGATGTTTCTGCATTAAAAAATAGTGCAGAAGTCATCAGCTTAAATAAGCGGTTTTAGTATTATACTAAGGGAGAACATCATTCCCTTTATTTAATTCTTGAATATTATATCAGATTTATTTGTGAAAATCAAGTCCTAACTTAAATATTTACTATAATTGTTCCAATATCAACTAATTTATCGTCTTTAAGCGAAATAATATCAACATTATATTTATGGCAAAACAACTTAATTTGTTCACTGTCGGGGTGAGAATTAATGTCACCGTTTACAGCAAGCGTGTTATTATCTATAAGTCCCGTTGCTCCACCAATAAAGCCGTAATCAAGTTTTCGCAATTCAATATGACCTGATGATATTTTTAGGACATCTATCCCCTTTTGTGCCACTGTCTTGGCTATTCCGTTATCAGATGTTATAATTGCATTGTTGTCTACAATACAAATATTGCATTTACTGTACCCCTGCTTGACGTTAATAATTTCTTTATTGTGACTATCAAGAATCGTTTTATCAGTATATGCTTTGTTACAAATAACATAATCTTTTAAAGCCGTAGCATTATACCACACGTCATACGGATATTTTGAGTCTATATTGTTTTGTCCTTTAATTAAAGTACACTTTTTAGGCATATATTTTTTGTAATGTTCATATGTTTCGGGAGCAGATATAAAACAATTATTTCCGATATAGTGAATTTGAATATCTGCGTGGGTTGCAACGGAGTCATACAGATTATCAATCTTTAAAGTCGGAATTACTTTGATATTTAATTTTTCAAGAGTATATACAGTTTTATCATCTGCTCTGCAATCTATAATTGCTATTTTTTTCAATTTTAAAACCTCTTAAAAGCAATTTAGTTTACATAATATTTTTATGGTAAACTAATTATTATAAGTATCTAAATAATCAACTGCGGTTTGTGACAAAATCGCACTTCCAATAGGTAAAGCGTCTTCGTCTGCTATAAACTTCGGACTATGTATCGGATAAACAGCTCCTTTTTCTACATTTCCTACACCTAATTTAAAATAGGCACTCGGAACGTTTTCTCCAAAATATGAAAAATCATCACCCGCCATTGCCGGTTTATCAAGCGTCACTACTTCGTTTATGCAGGTAAGCTTTTTTGCACTGTTTCTGATGACATCATTCATTTCACTGTTATTAGCAACAGGCGGAAAAAGTTTATTGAATGTAAAATCAATAGTTGTTCCATGCTTTTTTGCTGTTTCATGTGCCGTTTTATCAAGTAATTCTATGAGCATTTCACGAGTTTCATTGTCAAGCGAACGTGCCGTACCCATAATTTCAGCAGTTTGCGGAATGGCATTATTGCAAGTTCCGCCGTTAAAATAGCAAACCGTCATAACACACGGCTTATCTTTTAGAACAGTTGCATTTAGTTTTTCAAATTCCGTTATAATTGCCGTGCCGATAGTAACTGGATTTACGCATTTTTCAGGTGCGGAGGCGTGACCGCCGACACCGTGGACAACAATTTTAAAATCGTCGGGTGACGCCATAATTGAGCCGTCTTTAATTTGGATATTTCCTGTTTTTTCTAACGGTTCAACGTGAAGTGCAAAAGCTGCGTCAACGTGCGGATTTTCAAGTATTCCGTCCTCAATCATAGGCAATGCACCGCCTATTCCCTCTTCAGCAGGTTGGAAAACAAGTTTGACATTTCCGTTCAACTCGTCTTTAATATCGTTTAAAATTTTAGCCGCACCTAAAAGACACGTTGCATGAATATCATGTCCGCATGCGTGCATATATCCTTCGCGTTCCGATTTTATTTCAAATTTGCTTTCGTCTTTTATAGGTAATCCGTCTATATCAGCACGCAAAAGTACAGTTTTGTTACTGTTTTTACCTTTAATCAAGGCAACTGTTCCTGTTTTAGCTGAGGTTGTATAAGGTATTCCGTAATCGTCAAGTTTACTGCGAATAAATGAAGATGTTTTTATTTCTTCAAAATCAGTTTCAGGAGTACTGTGGAGGTGACGTCGTATGGAAATCAGCTCGTCCTTTATTTGAAATGCTTTTTCTTCAATCATTTTATCATCTCCTCAAATTCATCTTCACTGATAACCGTTACACCCAAGCTGTTTGCCTTGTCAAGTTTACTTCCTGCGTCTTCACCGGCAAGAACATATGTTGTTTTCTTTGATACACTTGATGATGTTTTACCGCCGTAATTTTCTATTATTTTTCCTGCCTCACTTCGCTTATATTTAGAAAGTGTTCCTGTCAGAACAAATGTCATACCCTCAAAACGTCTGTCGATAATAGAATCTTCACTATCGTCTATACAGTTTACACCCGCTTTTTCAAGCTTATCAATAAAAGCGATTGACTGCTCTTGCATAAAAAATTCAACAACCGATTGTGCCATTTTACCGCCTATATCGGCTATTTCGGTAAGTTCTTCAACAGACGCATTTCTCAAATTATCAAGAGTTTTATATTTTGCCGATAAAATCTTTGCAGCTTTTTCACCTATATGACGAATACCGAAAGCATTTATCAGTCTGTATAATGGGTTTGTTTTTGACTTTTCAAGAGCGTTTATAAGATTTTGTGCTGATTTTTCACCCATTTTATCCATTTCGGCTATATCTTCGGCTTTTACATAATACAAATCGGCGGCGGTTTCGATTAAATCTTTTTCTATCATTTGTTCAATGATAGACGGACCAAGACCGTCAATGTCCATTGCATTTCGAGACACAAAGTGAATTATATTTCTAAGTCGCTGTGCCGGGCAATTCACACCTGTGCAACGATATGCCGCCTCGCCTTCTTCACGCACGATTAAAGCACCGCATTCAAGACAATGTGTAGGCATTTCAAATTCTTTTTCACTGCCGTCACGATTTTCTTTTATAACTTCAACGACAGCCGGAATTATATCGCCTGCCTTTTGAATAATAACGGTATCGCCTATTCTGATATCCTTTTCACGTATAAAGTCAAGATTGTGAAGTGTCGCTCTTGATACATTTGAGCCTGCAATGTGGACTGTATCAAGTATTGCAAGAGGTGTAAGAACACCTGTTCTTCCGACTTGAACTTTAATATCTCTTATAACCGTTTGCTGTTTCTCGGCGGGATATTTATATGCAATAGACCAACGAGGGAATTTTGCGGTATCTCCGAGCATTTCTCTTGCGGTCAATTCATTTACCTTAATTACCGCACCGTCTATATCAAAATATAGGTTACCTCTCTCCTCACCTATTTCCAATATTCTCTCATATGCCTTTTCTATAGATGAATACGATTTTTTATCAAGAATAGTTTTAAATCCCTGTTCTTTCAAAAATTCAAGGCCTTCAATATGTGTTGAAATTTCTTTACCTTGTATTTGCTGAATATTAAAAACAAATATGTCAAGATTACGTTTTGCGGCTATTTTGGGATCAAGCTGTCTTAGTGAGCCTGCCGCTGCATTACGCGGATTTGCAAAAAGCGGTTGTTCGCTCGCCTCTAAAATATCGTTTATTTTATTAAAGTTATCTCTTGACAAAAATACTTCTCCTCTTACCTCAAGAAAAGGTATATCGTCTTTTAAGGTAAGAGGTATGCTCTTAATTGTTTTCAGATTTTCCGTAACATCCTCACCGTTAATACCGTCACCGCGCGTCGAACCTCTTGTAAATTCACCGTCTACATATTCAAGAGAAACAGATAAGCCGTCAATTTTCTGCTCAACAACGTAATTTACATCATGTACAACGGCTCTTACACGTCTGTCAAAGTCAAGTATTTCTTCTTTTGAAAATGCCTTTTGCTGACTTAACATAGGCACGTCGTGATGAACTTCACCAAAACTTTTAACAGCTTCTCCGCCTACTCTTACTGTAGGTGAATTTTTCTTTTTATATTCGGGATATTTTTCTTCAAGCTGTTCAAGTTCTACAAGCATTTTATCAAACGCAAAATCAGAAATTTCGGGAGCATCATCAACATAATACTTGTGGTTATGATAATTAAGTTCATTTGTCAATTCTTCAATACGTTTTTCAATATCGTTCATTAATAAAATTCCTTTCTATTCGACTGATGCAGTCATTCCACCATTTCCGTAATAAGTCGGTGTGTCACCTACAATAATCGTTTCATTTAAAAGCACTGATGTTTCCACAGTGTCGGATTGTGCAAACATCATTCCCACGAATGACATTTTCATAGATACGTCTAAATACAATTTATGCTTTACCTGATTAATACCGACAGAGTCAAAACTCTCTTTAAAATCAGCATTTACAATACTGACCGGATATATTCGTATCGGCACTTTAGGACCGAGTCCGGCAAGAAAATATAAATTACTGCAGCTTCCGAGCGGTACATATACCGTATCGCTTTTATGTGAATCAATATTTTTCTGCATTGACTGTATTATTGCCGATTTTAAGCGATTGATCTTTGCGGTATCCGTTTCGATTGCCTTTATATTTTCGGAGGAATTCTCCATAATTTTTGCAAGGCTTTGGTATTCTTCTTTAACAAATACATCATCTACTGCACTGTTTACAACCTCATTTGCAATGTTATTTGAATACACCTTTGCATATTCGATAAAAGACGGTTGCAATTTTGTGAATATAAGCCATATAAGAAAAATCAAAAAAAACAGTGTAAAAAATATTCCTACACCTTTTAAACTTCTGTTTCTTGTTCGTGAAAGTCCAAGCCTCATATAAATCCCTCCCCGACACTGTATAGTATGTCGGGGAGCAAATTTACGTTACATTAACAATTATATTCTCTTTGTGTCGATTTCTTCTTTAACTGCTTTGATAAATTCATCTATTGCCATAGCACCCTTGTCGCCCTCTTTTCTTGAACGAACAGATACAGTGTTATTTTCAATATCCTTATCACCGACAACAAGCATATAAGGTACTTTTTCAAGCTGTGCCTCACGAAGTTTATAACCAAGTTTTTCACTTCTGTCATCAACTTCTACACGCAAAATACCGTTTGCCTCAAGCTGTTTCTTAATTTCATATACATAATCCAGATGTCTGTCCGCAATAGGCAAAAGCTTGATTTGTACAGGAGCAAGCCATACCGGGAATGCACCTGCATACTTTTCGATAAGAAGTGCAAGTGTTCTTTCGTAACAACCGATTGATGTCCTGTGAATAATATACGGATTTTTCTTAGTACCGTCTTTATCAACGTATTCCATACCGAATTTTTCGGCAAGCATTTGGTCGATTTGGATTGTTACAAGAGTATCTTCCTTACCGTGTACATTCTTAATTTGAATATCAAGTTTCGGGCCGTAGAATGCAGCCTCACCGACACCGACTTTATAATCAATGTTAAGATCTTTCAAGATTTTCTCCATCGTATCTTGTGCTTCGTTCCACTGTTCTTCTGTACCGATATACTTTTCTCTGTCGTCAGGATCCCATTGCGAGAAACGATATGAAACGTCTTCAATTAATCCAAGAGTTGTAAGCATATAGTTTGTAAGTTCAAGACAACCCTTAAATTCTTCTTCAAGCTGTTCAGGTGTACACATCAAGTGTCCCTCTGAAATTGTGAACTGACGTACACGGATTAGTCCGTGCATTTCACCCGACGCCTCATTTCTGAAAAGTGTCGATGTTTCATTAAGTCTCATAGGCAAATCTCTGTATGAACGACCTCTGTTTAAAAACGCTTGATACTGGAACGGACAAGTCATCGGACGAAGTGCAAATACTTCCTTATCCTTTTCTTCATCGCCAAGTACGAACATACCTTCTTTATAGTGATCCCAGTGACCTGAAATTTTATACAAGTCGCTCTTTGCCATTAGAGGTGTCTTTGTAAGCTGCCAACCACGCTTTTGTTCTTCATCTTCAACCCATCTTTGAAGTAATTGAATTACTCTTGCACCCTTTGGAAGCATAATAGGAAGACCTTGACCGATATAATCAACTGTTGTAAACAATTCAAGTTCACGTCCAAGCTTATTATGGTCACGTTTTTTTGCCTCTTCAAGCTGTTCAAGATGTGCCTCAAGGTCGGCTTTATTTAGGAAAGCAGTACCGTAAATACGTTGTAACATCTTGTTTTTCTCATTACCTCTCCAATATGCGCCTGTTGCACTTAGAAGTTTGTATGCTTTAACCTTGCTTGTGTAATTTACGTGAGGTCCTGCACATAGGTCAACAAAATCGCCTTGCTTATAGAAAGAAATTGTAGCATCTTCAGGTAAATCGTTAATCAATTCAACTTTGTATGGCTCATCTTTCATTAATTCAAGAGCCTCTGCTCTCGGCAATTCAAATCTTTCGATCTTAAGGTTTTCTTTAGCGATTTTTTTCATTTCTTTTTCAAGAGCTTCTAAATCCTCAGGGGTGAAAGTATGCTCCGTATCAAAATCATAGTAAAAACCGTCATCAATAGCCGGACCGATAGCAAGTTTTGTATCCGGATAAAGTCTTTTTACAGCCTGTGCAAGCATATGCGAGGCTGAATGTCTTAGTGTTTGTAGTTCATTCATTTCCATTTTTATTAGTCCTTTCTTTTTATAAACTAAAAACACCCCTAAAGTACGGATAATATCCATACCTTAGGGGTGCATAAATATACACGGTTCCACCCTAATTACAGCATATAATGCTGTCACTTAGTTCGTCCTTGTTTCGTAAGGAATACGGCAAAACTTACTTAATATAAATTGTTCAGTCCGCAGCTCCGAAGTGGTATTCACATCAAGCCCATCAAAGAACGCTTACAGCCCATGACGTTCTCTCTCTTGTGACTTTTGCTTAATGCTACTGTCTTCATCTACGCTTTAAAATTATTCTAACACTCTTTTTTTATTTTGTCAAGGTTTTATTCGAGCATTTTCTTTAAATATTTTCCGGTATAAGATTTTTCGACTTTTGCAACATGCTCAGGTGTACCTGACGCAATCACGGTACCGCCGTTATCGCCGCCCTCAGGTCCCATATCAATGATATAGTCTGCGGTTTTTATAACGTCAAGGTTATGTTCGATTACAACAACGGTATTACCACCCTCAACAAGTTTATCAAGCACTTCCGTAAGTTTGTGAACGTCAGCAGTATGAAGTCCTGTTGTAGGCTCGTCAAGAATATAAATCGTCTTCCCTGTACTTCTCTTTGAAAGCTCCGTTGCAAGTTTAACACGTTGTGCTTCACCGCCTGACAAAGTTGTTGAGCTTTGACCGAGTTTGATATATCCAAGACCGACTTCCTGTAAAGTTTCAAGTTTTCTCTTTATCTTCGGAATGTTTCCAAAAAATTCAACACCCTCATCAACCGTCATTTCAAGCACTTCATAAATATTTTTGCCCTTGTATTTAACTTCAAGAGTTTCTCTGTTATATCTCTTACCCTTACATACCTCGCAAGGAACAAATATATCCGCCAGGAAGTGCATTTCTATCTTCTTTATACCGTCACCGCTACAAGCTTCACAACGTCCGCCTTTTACGTTAAAGCTAAAACGTCCTGATTTATAACCACGCACTTTTGCCTCATTTGTAGATGCAAAGACTTCACGAATATCACCGAAAACATTTGTATATGTTGCCGGATTTGAACGTGGTGTTCTTCCAATCGGTGACTGGTTTATATCAATGATTTTGTCAAGCTGTTCTATGCCCTTTATCTCTTTATGTGCGCCGGCATGAGTTCTTGCACGATTTAAAACGTGAGCAAGTTTTTTGTAAAGTATTTCATTTACCAATGACGACTTACCCGAACCCGAAACACCTGTGACACAAGTCATAACACCTGTCGGTATTTTTACATTGATGTTTTTAAGATTATTTTCTTTTGCACCACGCACTTCAATCCAACCCGTCGGTTTTCTGCGTTCCTTAGGTACTTCAATTTTAAGTTCACCGCTAAGATATTTACCCGTTATTGAACGAGGTGATTTAATCAAATCTTCAACGGTACCCTCTCCTACGAGTTCACCGCCGTTTACACCTGCTCCCGGACCGATGTCAACAATATAATCTGCGGCATACATTGTATCGGTGTCGTGTTCAACAACGATTACCGTATTACCCAAATCACGAAGATGTTTAAGTGTTTCGATAAGTCTGTCATTGTCACGTTGATGAAGTCCGATACTCGGCTCGTCAAGAATATACAACACTCCCATAAGTCCCGAGCCTATTTGAGTTGCAAGACGTATTCTCTGTGCCTCACCGCCCGACAAAGTCCCTGCCGAACGTGACAATGAAAGATAATCAAGACCTACGTCAAGCAAGAATTTAAGTCTTGCCTTGATTTCTTTCAAAATCTGTTCGCCAATCATTTTTTCACGGTCGGTAAGCTCCAATGAATTTACAAAATCCATTTCTTTTTGGATAGACATAGTTGTAAATTCATATATATTAACTCCGTTAATTGTAACCGCAAGCACTTCATCATTAAGTCTTGCACCGTGACATTTCGGACAAGTTACGTCATTGACGTAACGTTCAATGTCGTTCTTTACATAATCGTATGTGTTGGCATTATAACGTCTTTCAAGGTTTGTTATAACGCCTTCAAACGGTGCACTGTATTTACCGCTGCCGTAACTGCGTTCATAATTCATAGGAATGTTTGTATCGCCTGTTCCGTAAAGAATAATGTTTTGTATATCTTTCGGCAAATCTTTATACGGTGTATTTACATCAAATCCGTAGTAATCTGCAAGGGCTGTAAAATACATATAAGCCATCGAATCTTTTTTATTTGCATTTGCCCAGCCTGTCGCTGAAATAGCACCGTTTATTATACTTAAATTTTCGTCTGCTATAACAAGGTCGGGGTCGATTTTAGACAACGCACCCAAACCGTCACAATTATCACACGCACCGTATGGATTATTGAAAGAAAACAATCTCGGAGTAAGCTCCTGCAAACTGATACCGCAATCATCACACGCAAAATTCTGACTGAAAGACATAATCTCTCCGCCGATAACCTCGACAAGCACAACATCACCTGTCAATGCAATGGCTGTTTCAAGTGAATCGGTAAGTCTCTGAACAATATTTTCACGAATAATCAATCTGTCTATGATAATTTCTATGTTGTGCTTTTGCGTTTTCTTTAACTCTATCGGCTCACTTAAATCATATTGTTCACCGTCGGCCTTTACACGCACATATCCGCTTTTTCTTGCATTTTCAAATACTTTTTTTTGCTCACCTTTTTTACCGCGTATAACAGGCGCAAGAATTTGAATTTTTGTACCTTCGCCCAATGACATAACTTTGTCAACAATTTGGTCTATACTCTGTCTTTGAACCTCTTTACCGCATTTAGGGCAATGCGGTATACCGATTCGGGCATACAAAAGTCTTAAATAATCGTATATTTCGGTAACTGTACCGACTGTTGAACGTGGATTTTTTGATGTTGTTTTTTGGTCGATGCTGATTGCAGGCGACAAACCGTCAATATAATCTACATCTGGCTTTTCCATTTGACCGAGAAACATTCTTGCATATGACGACAGTGACTCTACGTATCTTCTTTGTCCCTCTGCATAAATTGTATCAAACGCCAAAGATGATTTACCGGAGCCCGAAAGCCCCGTAAGTACGACAAGCTTTTCTCGTGGTATTTTTACATCGATATTTTTAAGATTATGCTCTCTTGCACCTTTAATTATAATATCCTTTTCCATTGATTTACCTCTGTTTTACTGTAAATAGCACGTTCCGCATTCTTTATATCTCTGCTGAACGTCCTTTCTTTCATCCATAGCAATTTTAAAATCTTCCATCATTGATTGAGCAAATATTTTTTCGATCAGCGGATGTTCGGAATAAATTAAAGTCGCTTGATTTATCACTTCAATTCTTTCCGATTCGCCGAATTCACGAATGTCGATTATCTCAACATTTTTGTTTGTAACCTCTTTTATTTGCTGTTCTACATTATATATTTCCTGCATTTTTATATTTCTATCACAAAAACATATAAAATCAAGTAGATTATCGTTTTCAATCATATATATAACAGGAGTGAGAATATTTTTTGAAATTATCTTAACAAGCTTATTTTTAAGCTCATAATCCATTTTATTCACTCATTTCTTTTTCTAATTTTCGTATTCTGTCACGCAAAGCCGCGGCTTCTTCAAATTCAAGATTTTCAGCCGCTTTAATCATCTTAGCCTGAAGCTCGGCAATGGTCTTTTCGTAATTTATGATATTTTCTTCTGCGGTTTCGGTATCGTCCTCAATAGGCTTTAATGATTCTATAATATCTCTGATGTCTTTCTTAATTGTCTTTGGTATTATGCCGTGTTCTTCATTAAACTTCTGCTGAATACCTCGACGTCTGTCTGTTTCGTCAATCGCCTTTTTCATTGATTTTGTAACCGTATCGGCATACATAATAACTTGTCCCTCACTGTTACGCGCGGCACGACCGATAGTCTGAATAAGTGACATTTCACTTCTTAAGAAACCTTCTTTATCCGCGTCAAGTATCGCAACAAGTGCAACTTCGGGTATATCAAGTCCTTCTCTTAAAAGGTTAATTCCGACAAGTACATCAAATTCACCCATACGCAAATCTTTGATAATTTCCGCACGTTCGATTGTCGATATATCGGAGTGCATATAACGAACTTTAATACCTACACCGGTAAGATAATCGGTCAAATCCTCCGCCATACGTTTTGTAAGCGTTGTCACAAGCGTTCTAAAACCTTGTTCGGTACGCTTATTAATTTCACCGATAAGGTCATCAATTTGATTTTCGGTAGGTTTAATTGTTATTTTAGGGTCAAGAAGTCCTGTCGGTCTGATAACCTGTTCCGCAACAACCGTTGAATGTTCTTTTTCATAATCTGACGGTGTCGCGCTTGTGAATATTACCTGATTTAATCTATCTTCAAATTCTTCAAATTTCAAAGGTCTGTTATCAGCCGCACTCGGCAAACGGAAACCATATTTAATAAGCGTTTCCTTTCTGGCTCTGTCACCGTTATACATCGCACGCACCTGCGGTATTGTAACGTGTGACTCGTCTATAATCATAAGATAATCGTCAGGAAAATAGTCAAGCAACGTATACGGTGCACTTCCCGGAGCACGACCGCTTATATGTCTTGAATAGTTTTCTATACCTTGACAAAATCCTATTTCCTGCATCATTTCTATATCGTACATTGTACGCTGTTCAATTCTTTGTGCCTCGATAAGTAAATCACGTTCTTTGAAATACTTAACCTGTTCACGCATTTCAGCCTCTATTCCTGCAAGTGCCGCAATCATTTTTTCGTTGGTTGTAACATAGTGAGAGGCCGGAGATATAACTGCGTGTTGCCTTACACCTACAATTTCACCTGTAACTACGTTTACTTCGCAAATACGTTCTATTTCGTCGCCGAAAAACTCGACACGAATAGCGTTTTCACCGTTATTGGACGGAAATATTTCCACCACGTCACCTCTGACGCGAAACTTGTTTCTGACAAAGTTAATATCATTTCTTTCATATTGCATTGAAACAAGTTTTTTTAGAAGCTCATCTCTGTCTTTTACCATTCCTACACGCAAAGAAAGCATAAGATTTTTATAATCTTCAGGATCGCCCAAACCGTATATGCAAGATACACTTGCTACGATTATAACGTCCTTTCTTTCAAGCAAAGCAAATGTGGCACTGTGACGTAGTTTATCTATTTCATCATTGGTCAGTGAATTTTTCTCGATAAACGTATCGGTTTGCGGAATATATGCCTCTGGTTGATAATAATCGTAATACGACACGAAAAATTCAACACAGTTATTTGGAAAAAATTCTTTAAATTCACTGCAAAGCTGTGCGGCAAGGGTTTTATTATGAGCAAGTACAATGGTAGGTTTGTTCACTTGTGCAATGACATTTGCCATAGTGAAAGTTTTTCCCGAACCTGTTACACCGAGCAAAGTTTGGCATTTCTCGCCTTTTTTTATTCCGTCAACAAGTGTTTGAATTGCCTGCGGCTGATCTCCTTGTGGTTTAAATTCAGAAACAAGTTCAAATTTATCCATACAGCTCCCCTTCTTACTGGTTATTTCCTTAGATTTTTAACAAGTATATTTATTCTTCTTGCATTTATCGACGTATATTGTTCAACATTATTTCTGACTGCAAGCTGAATATTTTTACATACAGAAAAAATATCACAGCCATATTGTAAAATGACTGTCATATCTATATGTACACCGTGTCCTGTTTTTCTTAGGTTTATATTTTGCACCTTAATTAGTCCATTGATCTTTTGTGCCTCATGTATTGCTATTGAATTTATAACGTTATCTGAGATAATATAGTCACCCATATAACTGAATGTGGGTCTGACAATTGATTTATCAGCCTCGGCGGTTGTTATTTCCGAATCAAGATTTTTTTGAAATCTTCTTAACGGATGCAAGAAATATCCTGAAAATTCCTTCTTTATTTCAAATGTCGGAACAGGAATAACGTGTTTCCCTTCAACTGTACGCATTCTAAGTGCCATATTCATTTCTTCGGGTGTTGCAACATCCTCTATTCTTATAATTTGTTCAACCTCATGAACACCGATATTTTTAGCAATTTTATTTACCATTCCGTCAGATGTACCCAAAATCATAAGGCACTTAATCTTATTCCTTTTAAGAACTTTTTTTATTTCATTTACCTGCGACGGATTCATAAAAAGTGCGTGTTTAACAGACGCAATTTTTGTCGGTTCTTTTTTGGCAGATGTGCCGGCTATAACTTTTCCATGAGAAATAAGCAAGCCGTCATCAATTATAGCGTCAGCTCCGTATTGTTGCGAAACCATAACACTTCTGTAACTCTTTCCTGTTCCACTCGGACCTACAAATGCGATAACTCTCATAATTATAACACCTTAATTCTGATTTTGCTTGATTTTGTATGACAATGTCATAAGCGGATCTGAAAGGTGAACGTTTTCCACCGCTACGTCCTTATCGAATTTAAGTTCGGTATACGAAAAGTTCATAAGACCTTTAACTCCGCAATTAACTAATTTTTCAGCCGTTTCCATTACTGCCGCTTTCGGTACGGTAAGAATTCCGATGTCAACTCTATGCGAATTCAAAAATTCCTCAAGCTTATCTATTGACATAACTTCTATACCATTGATTTTTGTACCAATTATATTAATGTCATTATCAAAAATGCCTACAAGTTTAAAGCCTCTTTTTTCAAACGTATCGTGACTTGCCAATGCTCTGCCGAGATTACCGGCTCCGACTATAACAGTAGTATCTCCGTCATTAAGTCCTAATATGTCACCGATTTCGTTATAAAGATGTTCGACATTATAGCCGTATCCCTGCTGACCGAAACCGCCGAAATAGTTAAAATCCTGTCTGATTTGTGATGCAGTCACGTTCATTTTTACGCTAAGTGCATTTGAGGAAATACGCTTTATATCCTGCTTTAAAAGTTCGCCCAAATATCTGTAATAGCGTGGCAGACGTTTAACTACGACCGTAGGAACTTTCTTTTCATTTTCACTCATGTCCTCTAAACCCCTTGTTAATTATATAACATTTATTATATCACACTCATTTCGTTTTGTATAGTCTTTTTAAATGTATTTTTTTGTATTTTGACATTTTACACATATAAAAAAATGTCACAACAAGCCGATACTGACTTATTGTGACATTAGTTACTTAAATTAAATCATTAAGTTTTATCCATTTTTCAAGAGAATCTTTCCACTGTGCAACGTGCGGTATACTGTCTGCCAAGCCCAAGCCGTGAGAACCGATTGGGTATATGTGCATTTCATACGAAACTTGCACTTTGCTTAGTGCGTCGGCGTACATCAAAGAATTTTCTACCGGTACTGCCTGGTCTGATGATGTATGCCATATAAATGTAGGCGGTGTATTAGGTGTGACGTGTTTATAAAGCGACATAAGCTCTTTATCAGAATGTAATGCTCTTTCACCTATCAAGTTTTTTCTTGAACCGTCATGTCTGTATTCGAACATATCTATTACAGGGTAACACAAAATTGTCGCATCAGGCTTACAGCTTTCTTTATCTATTTCATCTGTATCTTCATACATTTTTTTATCGTAATGAACCGAAACCGACGCTGCCAAATGTCCGCCGGCACTTGAACCCATAACGGCAATTTTATCTTTATCAATGCCATACTTATCCGCATAGTATCTGACATATTTAACCGCACGCATTGCGTCGCTTATCTCAGCCGGGTGCTTGTACGGTGCAACTCTGTATTCAACCACAAATGCAGTAAGACCGATTGACTGCAACCACTTAGCATATGCAGTACCTTCGTGGTCGGCTCTTATTACATAGCCACCACCCGGAAAAATAATAACAGCACCTTTTGAATTTGCAGGATATGCCGTTATAGTCGGTTTTCTTGCCGCTGTTTCATCAGCCTCTATAAATTCTTCGTTCCAATAAGGAATCACGTCATTCCATAAATTCTCCATAATTAATCTCCTTGCTTTTCCGGATTTTCAACATAAGTATTGAATAAATCCATAAATTCATTAAGCTTACTTTTCTTGATTGTAAATTCTGTTTTACCGTTGCGGATTAAAGCACAGTACAAATCATCAATACTCTTAAATTCGATTTCTGTATCAGAACTGCTCTTGATACCTTTATATTTTATTTTCATAACGGTATCGCCGAGTGTTTCGTCTTTATATACTCCGTCAACCGCCAAACCGACAATGCTCTTGTATATTGCTTGTGTTATCTTTGTATCAACCTTTTGACCGTCAAGCACAAAAGTCATATCCGAATCGTTATGAGTTATGTCAATCGTATGTTCTGCTCCGTTATACTCTACCGTTACACTCTTAACTTCCGAAATATCAACAAGTGCCTGCAATTTACTTACAATGTTGTATGACGAGTCATTCGCAAAAGATATAATGTCCGATGAAACTTTAAATACCTGTTCCTTATATTTTACATAAGTCATATCACCTTCTGTGCGACCTATTGTAAGTGTTTCGGTATATTCTTCGCCGTATTTGCCTGTTGAATTGTCGTAAGGCTTAACGGTTATCATTAAAACAGGCGACTTTTCACTGAAACCGCCGTCAGCATTTTCAATCGGTGTAGTAAGTGAAATTTCCTCTATAGGAGCAAGTATTTTGTTATCGATATAGTCATCATTGGCACCACTCTGATACGGCTGTACCATTTCCCATACATTATTTGTGTTGTTATTTATATTGCTTAATATTCTGATTTCAATAGTTTCATCACTGCGGACAATTTTAATGTCATTAATATTGTCAATATTAATGTTGAAACGATTGAATTCTTTATAATAGCTGATAGGCTTTTTTAAAGTATCAACTTTAAAATCATACATTGTATAGACAGTATTATCGCCGTCTTTCATCACAAAATATTCTCCGAGTGTCGGACTCAAATCGCCGATAATCATTTTATCAATCTGACCGTTTTTCTTTTCAACTGTAACAGTGACTTGCGGATTGTCAAGTCCGTATTGTGATAAATCAACCGGATTTTCTTCAATCTTGTTTTTTGATGACAATGTTGAAATTGTACCGACAAGCGCACCGGCTTTTGAAGAATCTATTTCAGACGCATCCATATCATTTACGGACCATTCCGAATCGCCTATACTTTTTACCGTAATTGTACCGTTTTCACTCTCTGCCTTTACAGATAAAATATCGGTTGTATCAGCTGAATAGATACTGTATAAATCATCGGTTGTATCAACATTATTATCTTTTGACGTGTCAATATTACTTATAACAATCGTTCCGACAATAAGCACTATAATCACTGACGCGGCTATAATTATGCTTTTCGTTGTTTTACTCATAGATTTCTCCTTTTTATCCAAATTACAAGTCCGATTATTAATACGGTAATCGGTATTATAATTACAACAAATGCAAAAATAATTTTTTGACCTAAATCAGATAATGTAATAACATTGTTTACAAGTGTTTTTTCATCTACAGTAAAGCTTTCTTCGTTACCTATCATAAAGTTGGTCAAATTCATAAAATAATCATAGTTTGCAAGTCCGTAATTATTTGTAAGTGTTGTTTCGTCTATGGTTAAAAGCATAGTATTTCCCGATACATAAACCGATGAGGCGTGTTTGGCATCTACCGAAAGTTCGCTGACCGGATATTCACCGTCCTGCTCGCCGCCTACTTTTGAAACATTTTCATAATTTGAAGTCGTGTATGCTTTTTCTGAACTTGTCAAAACAGGTGTAACAGATATATCGCCATTTGATTCAAATTCTTGAGTTATCAATCTTGAATATGGGAAATATGCCAAAGTTCTTTGATTGTCTATTATACTGTCGGTAAATTCATATGATTTTACATTCGGCACGACAAGACTCATCGAACTTCCGCTCAACGAAACGGATTTTGATGTGTCTGTTTCAATTACAAGGTTATCGCTTACACCTATGCCCCATGATGATTTTAGATAGTCATACAAGTTAGTAAGATTTTTTGAATCGACATCAAGATAAACTTGTATATTACCGCCTTTTTGCAAATAAGAATCAAGTTTTGTGATTTCTTCTTTTGAAAAATCGGCCGTCGGTTTTGCAACAATCAACATATTTGCGTCTGACGGTATATCATCGGTCAATGTATTAACTTCTCCGACTTCAAAGTTTTCTGATTCAAGTTTAGTTTTTGCACCGTCAACAGCTATCTCATTATGTCCTTTTATTAGGTATGCCTTTTGTTGTGTTTCGCTTGATACATACTTTAATGCCGAAGTTATTTTATTTTCAACATTAAGTGATGTATACTGTCCTGTTTGTGCATTTACCCCGTACAATTCAGTCATAGTATATGTTTTAAACTTATCTCCGCCGTCAACAATGACAGAATTTGATTGCAGACTTTTGCCGTCAGTAACGTATTTCTTGCCAAAAGTCGGGTTAGATGTCATGTTAATATTTGTAACATTGATATTTTTATTTGCGGCGGCATATTTATCAAGCACCGTACGAATATTTCCGTCTTGTTCCGATTCACCGGCAAGAATATATATATCAACAGGAGTATCATAATTTTTAAGATACTCTTTTGTTTTATCTGAAAGTTCGTACATTTTATTTGACGTAAGGTCGATTTTTAAAGGTAATTTGTTGTTAAGCACGCTGACAAATACGTTTACAACAATAACCAAAACAACCGCTATTGCAATAGCAACGGAAGATACAAATTTATATTTTTTTACGTTATTCATTACATATCCTCCTATCTCATTCTGCGTCTTTCAAATACCATAACGGTAAAGAATAAGAACAGACCGGTGATGCTTAAATAATAAATTATCGGTTCAAAGTTAAGGATTCCGAGAGTAAAATCCGAAAATCTTTGTACAGGCGATAACCACAAAAGAATTTTTACAATTATTTCGTTTGAAACGTTTGACGCAACCGAGCCTAAAAGCAATGTAAAAATCAATACACCGTAAGTGGCAACTGCAGCGACAATCTGACTTTCCGTAATAGATGACATAAACGCACCGATAGCAAGTATTGCCGAACATAGCAGTATAAAGCCGACATAACAGCTTATTGTTTCCGCAATCGGCAAATTACCCGTAAACGCTAATATAACAGGATAAATAAGTGTTATAAGCACACCTACCATAAATATTCCAAATGCCGCAAGATACTTACCGAAAACTATTTCTTTTGTAGATATAGGTGCGGTCAGTAATAATTGGTCTGTCTTTTGCTTTCTGTCCTCTGAGAACAATCTCATTGTCAATAACGGCAACAAGAACAACGCCCAGTTATTGACGATTGAAAAGAAATTAGTCATTCTTGCAGTCATAAATCTGATATTTACAACATAGAACATTACTCCTGTTAAAAGAAGAAAAATAGTTAAAAATACATAACCGAGCATTGATGTAAAATACGAATTGAATTCTCTGTTAAATATCGCTTTCATTTGTATTTTCCTCCTTTTCTGACGTATTGTCAGTAAGTTTTAAGAATATATCCTCCAAAGACGGCTCGATTTCTTTTTGCATTAATATCGGTATTTCATTTTCCGCGAATGCAAAGAACATTTTTTTCTTTTCTTCTGCCGCCATTGCGTTATCAAATTCAAAATCATACGAATCATTTTCAGATGAAACACAGGTTACATTTGATATGCCGTCAAATGAATTTAGGATATTTTCGGCTTTTTTCCTATCGCCTGATATTCTGAACAACATTTTTTTATTATCACCAAGCTTATCCGAAAGATTTTTCGGTGTATCTTCTGCAACAAATTTGCCTTTATTTATAATAATTACTCTGTCACAGACTGCACTTATTTCGCTTAATATATGCGAACTTAAAATTACAGTCTTTTCTTTTCCGAGTTCCTTAATAACATTTCTTATTTCGATAATCTGCTTAGGATCAAGACCAACTGTCGGTTCGTCAAGTATAAGAATTTCGGGATCACCGATTAAAGCACCTGCAAGTCCCACTCTTTGACGATAGCCTTTTGACAAATTGGCAATTTTTCTGTTTTTAACATTATCAATCTTCACCATATCAATAACTTGCTGTATATGACTCTTTTCATCCTCGGTCTTGATTTTCTTCAATTCATATACAAATTCAAGATAATCCCACACTACCATATCAAGATAAAGGGGTGGTATTTCAGGCAAGTATCCTATTTTCTTTTTCACTTCAATAGGATTTTCTAAAATATCATAGCCGTCAATATTAACAGAGCCGTCTGTATATGAAATATATCCGGTGATAATATTCATAGTTGTTGATTTTCCCGCACCGTTAGGACCTAAAAATCCAAGAACTTCACCCTTTTTTACATTAAAACTAATATTGTCGAGTGCATATTTATCGCCGTATTTTTTTGTTAAGTTTGAAATAGTAATCACTTAAAACTCTCCGTTTCACAGATTAATTTGCAGACTGCCGAGAAATCAGATCGAATTTTAAAAAAACGAACTCGTCAGCGTACATTTGTACGGTAGAGTTTATTTTTTCAAAAAGTGCATAGGCAAGCCTATCAATATAGGCTTGCCTGCTATTTTTTTGATAAATTAAATCATACAAATTTGAATAATACTTCTGCACGTTCCGGACAATTTGCCAACAGTCTTAGAAGCTGAAAATTCGGCTCCTATTTTAAGGTTATTATACAATAACGTTATTAAATTATTATGAAAACATTATTAATTTTCTTTCTTTTCAGGTATTATGCTTATCGAAAGTTCCTGTAATTGTTCTTCGTCAACAACATTAGGAGCTCCCGACATAAGTTCTGACGCATTTTGTACCTTAGGGAATGCAGTTACATCTCTTAGACTGTCGTTACCTGTCATAATCATTGCAAGTCTGTCAAGACCGATCCCCATACCGCCGTGAGGTGCGGCACCGTATTTATATGCCTCTACAAGGAAACCGAATTTAGCCTCGATTTCTTCATCAGAAAGCCCAAGTGCCTGGAACATTTTTTGTTGAAGTTCATAATCTGTAATTCTGATTGAACCGCTTGAAAGCTCTGTACCGTTAAGGACAAGGTCATATGCCTTAGCCGTAACTTTACCCGGATCAGTATCAAGATATTGAATACACTCGTCCATAGGCATTGTAAACGGATGGTGCATAGCAAGCCAAGAATCTGTATCTTCGTCATATTCAAAGAATGGGAATTCAGTAATCCAAAGGAAGTTAAATCCTTCAGGAATTATATCAAGTTGCTTTGCAACCTTTAATCTAAGTGCGCCGAGTACAGGAAGTGTTACTTTATTCTTATCTGCAACGATAAGTACAACGTCACCCTTTTGAGCACCTACTTTATTTAATATTGCGTCAAGTTCACCTTCGCCCAAGAATTTTGCAAATGCACAAGTCGGTTCATCATCAACCCAACGAACAAATGCAAGACCTTTTGCGCCTATTCCCTTAACGTATTCTGTAAGCTTGTCAATTTCTTTTCTTGTAAGCGTCTTTGCCGCGTCTTTTGCAACGATTGCTCTTACCGAGCCGCCGTTTTCGATAGCCGAAGTAAACACGCCGAAACCGCAATTCTTAACAAGTTCTGAAATATCGCATATTTCCATACCGAAACGAGTATCAGGCTTATCTGAACCGTAACGTTCCATAGCGTCTTTATAAGTAAGTCTTGGAAGCGGTAATTCTACGTCAACATCAAGAACTTCCTTAAACAATCTTTGTATAAAGCCTTCGTTCATTTCAAGAATATCCTCAACATCAACGAATGACATTTCAAGGTCAATTTGCGTAAATTCCGGCTGTCTGTCTGCTCTTAAGTCTTCATCTCTGAAGCATCTTGCAAGCTGAATATATCTGTCAAATCCTGCAATCATCAAAAGTTGCTTGTACATTTGAGGTGACTGCGGAAGCGCGTAAAACTTTCCGTGATGTACTCTTGACGGAACAAGGTAATCTCTTGCACCCTCAGGAGTTGACTTAATCATCATCGGTGTTTCGATTTCTATAAAGCCGTTTTCATAATAATAATCTCTTGCAACTTTTGCAATCTTACTTCTCATAATCAAGTTATCCTGTAAAACCTTTCTTCTAAGGTCAAGATAACGATATTTCAATCTTAATTCTTCGTTTACGTTAGTATCGTCAACAATTTCAAAAGGAGGTGTCTGAGCCTTTGCCAACACTCTCAAATCTTTTACGTCAATTTCAATATTACCTGTTTTAATTGCTGTATTCTTGCTTTCTCTTTCACGAACAACACCTTTTGCCATAAGTACATATTCGCTGTGGCAATCAGACGCTTTTTCAAATATTTCTCTGTCTGTCGAATCATCAAAAGCAAGCTGAACTATACCTGTTCTGTCCCTTAAATCTATAAAAATAAGATTTCCCAAATCTCTTACTTTTTGTACATAACCGCCTACTACAACTTCATTGCCGATTCCTTCAACATCTCCGCAATAGTGAGTACGTTTTAAACCTTGCATTGTATCCATGTCTATTCCTCCATATAAATTTACATACTTATTATATTTTACCCTTATATCAGCTTTGTGTCAAGTCAAAATGCCGATT
Source organism: Hominilimicola fabiformis (assembly GCF_020687385.1). Lineage (NCBI taxonomy): Bacteria > Bacillati > Bacillota > Clostridia > Eubacteriales > Oscillospiraceae > Hominilimicola > Hominilimicola fabiformis. The sequence continues at coordinate 108,335 of NZ_JAJEQM010000007.1, read as the reverse complement.
TTTGACTTATTTCTATACAATTACTTTATTTTTTTATGACAATACTTGATTAAATCCGTATTTAGTTTTATAATATGACAATGTGAACATTAAATTAGGAGGAATATAATGAGTAAACAAAACAAAGAAAACACTCAATCGTTTATGAATAATGTTACTATAATTCTTATTTCACAAGTGCTTGTAAAAGTTCTTGGTATGGTTTACAGAATTGTAATAACAAACATTGACGGTTTCGGTGACGAGGGACTGGGATTTTATAATGTAGGATTTCAGATTTATACCCTACTGCTTGCAATTTCATCTGTCGGAATACCTAATGCAATTTCAAAAATGGTTTCCGAACGTGTAGCACTTGACGATTACAAAGGTGCACATAAGATTTTCAAAACGGCTTTATTGCTGTTCTCAATAATAGGTCTTGTAACGACTGCGGTTCTGTTCTTTGGTGCGGATATTTTTGCACAGCATATAATTAAAATTGACGGCTCTCAATATGTAATGCGTGCGCTTGCACCGTCACTGTTCTTCGTTTGTGTATCTTCCGTAATCAGAGGATATTTCACAGGTATGAAGAATATGAAAGCAACAAGTAATTCACAGGTACTTGAACAGATTTTAAAATGTACACTTACTATTGTGTTTGTATACCTTTCAATCGGTCTTGCACCTGCAATTATGGCATCTTGGGCTAACTTTGCAACATCTGTTGCAACTGCGCTTAGTATGCTTTACTTAGTATACTTCTATTGTAAACGTAAAAGCGGTATCAAGGAGCATATTGAAGAATCAAAAGGCGAAACAATTAAGATTTCAGGCAGACATCTTATGATGAGTATTCTTATGATAAGTATTCCGATTTCACTTGGCTCTATCATTACAGCTATAAACAGAGTTATCGACACAGCAACAATAAGTCGTGGTATTGAAGTTGCATTTGCAGCATTAATTCCGGCACATGGCAACGTCGGCGATATTATAAATCCGACCGCCGAGCAACTTAATCAGGAAATTGCAAGATTATCGGGACTTCTATCAAAGAGTGATACACTTTACAATATGCCTTTGGCGGTAAACTTCGCTTTTGCAACAGTTCTTGTTCCGTCAATCGCAGGTGCGTTGGCGGTAAAAGATTATAAAGAGGCCTCTTCAAAGATAAACTATTCATTGCTTATTTCAATATTAATTATCTTGCCTTGCGCAATAGGTTTGATAACTCTTGCTGAGCCGATTTATAAAATATTGTATTTCAGCACTTCGAGCGGTTTTGAGCTTTTACAGCTTGTTTCGGTATCGCTTATATTTGCGGCACTTGCACAAACTATGACAGGCTCGCTTCAAGGTCTTGGAAAAGTTTATGTCCCTGCAATCAGCTTGTTGTTTGGATGTATAGCGAAAATTGTATTAAATATTGTACTTATAAGAATACCGTCAATCAATATTTACGGTGCGGCAATAAGCTCTATTGCTTGTCAGTTCATATCATGTGCAATATGCTTTGTTGTTCTTGCAAAGAACTGCAAACTTAACATCAAGCCTATGAAATATATCGTAAAACCGATTATAGCAGGTGTTGTTATGGGCATTGTTGCAGTCGGTGTTTATAAGCTTTCAATGCTTGTATGCCCATCTGGATTTATAGGTAATTTGATTTCCACTGTAATTGCAATAGCGATTGCGGCGGTTGTATATTTCTTTACGGTGTTTATGCTAAAAATTCTTTCAGAAGACGAAATCAAACAGCTTCCTATGGGTACAAAAATTTACAATGGTCTTGTTAAATTAAAATTCTATAAAGCACAGTAAATTCAAAAAATCTTTGCCATACGGTAAAGACTTTTTTGATAGTTACTTAAAAGTACCTACTTGTTATAATAACAAAAACACGTTATAATCATTTCAGAGGTGGTAATATGACACAGAATGAAAGACTTGATTTTCTTATTAATCATCTGATAAGTGAGGACAACAGATATAGCAATATAGTTATCCCAAAAGATTCCGAAGAAAAATTTAATTTATTCCGTTCTCTTGTAAACGTCAGAGAACCGAAACAAATTAGTAACGAATTTATAAAGCTACAAGATGATTATTTGCAAGAACGATTGACGGAAATTAACATAACCGACGCATATGATTTACAAGCAATATCGAACAAATTATACCTTTGGCAAGGTGATATAACAACATTAAAATGCGGTGCAATAGTAAATGCCGCAAACAGTGCAATGCTCGGTTGCTTTGTGCCTTGACACAAGTGTATTGATAATGCAATTCATACGTTTTCGGGTGTTCAGCTTAGATTGGAATGTAATCGCATTATGAAGCTACAAGGTCACAAGGAACAGACCGGTGCTGCGAAGATAACAAAAGCATACAACTTGCCTTGTGATTACATTCTTCATACGGTCGGTCCTATTGTATACGGACATCTTACCGATGAACACCGCAAACTTTTAGCAAGTTGTTACCGTTCTTGTCTTGAGTTGGCTGAAGCTAACGGTGTAAAATCAATAGCTTTTTGTTGTATATCAACAGGTGAATTTCATTTCCCAAATGATATTGCCGCACAAATAGCCGTTGAAACAGTGAAAGACTATTTGAAACATTCTGAATTGGAAAGGGTGATTTTTAATGTTTTTAAGGATACCGACAAAAAAATCTACGAAAAATTACTCAAATGAGATAATTCATTTGAAAGAAAAACTTGATAAAGCCGATGCTGTTGTAATCGGTGCGGGTGCAGGACTTTCAACTGCGGCAGGTTTTACTTATGCGGGCGAACGCTTTGAAAAATATTTTTCTGATTTTAAGCAGAAATACGGCTTTACAGATATGTATTCGGGCGGATTTTACCCGTTTGAAACACTTGAAGAATACTGGGCGTATTGGAGCAGATACATCTACATCAACCGCTATATGGATATACCGAATAATTTATATGATATGATTTTGAGTTTAGTAAACGGTAAAGATTATTTTGTTATTACCACTAACGTGGACCATTGTTTTCAGAAAGCTGGTTTTGATAAAAAACGCCTATTTTACACTCAAGGCGACTACGGTTTACTTCAATGCAATATGTTTAGATGAAGATATTTATAAAGTTATAAAAGATGTCAAGGAAGTGATATAATGCACGATATATGGAATCCGTGGCACGGTTGCGTGAAATGCAGTGAGGGTTGCCAAAATTGCTATATGTATTTTTTAGACCGTGTTCGTGACAAAAGCGGCTCGGATATTTATAAAACAAAATCAGGATTTGACTATCCTCTGCAAAAAGACCGTTACGGCAATTATAAAGTGCAGAGCGGTGAGCTTATTCGCGTATGTATGACGTCAGATTTCTTTTTAGAAGAGGCTGACAAGTGGCGCGAAGAAGCATGGGATATTATAAAGCAACGCAGTGACGTAAAATTTTATTTGCTTACAAAACGTCCCGAGAGAGTGCATAAATGCCTTCCGTCAGATTGGGGCAACGGTTGGGAAAATGTATTTTTTAATGTTACCGCCGAAAATCAAAAACGTGCCGATGAACGTATTCCGCTATTACTTGATTTACCGTTTAAACACAAAGGAATAATGTGTGCTCCATTTATCGGTCCTATCAGTATCGAAAAATATCTGCAAAGCGGTCAGATAGAACGTGTAGTATGTGGCGGCGAAAATTACGACGGTTCACGTCCTTGTAATTTTGATTGGGTTAAATCATTGCGTCAAGAATGTGTATTGCATAATGTCACATTTTGCTTTATTGAAACGGGTACTTATTTTATAAAAGACGGTAAAAAATATCGTATACTGAAAAAATCTACACAAAGCGAAATGGCGTATAAATCGGGTATGAATTACATCGGTAAACCGATTAAATTTAAGTTGTGTGATAATTTCGGCTTTGATATACCCGAAAATGAATTATATGTACCCCACTATCGCAAAAATTGCGAACATTGCGGAAGTAAACTAATTTGCAACGGTTGTTGTGATTGCGGTAAATGTGATTAAGAACTTTGAAACGAATTTTCAGCCGCTAAAACTTCGTTTAACATAGGTATAGATACAGACGCACCTTTTCTTGATACTGCAATAGCTGATGCAACTGACGCAATTTTTAAGGATTTTTCAACAGTGTTCCCCATTGCTATTTGTGCAAAAAAGTATCCTGTAAATGTATCTCCCGCGGCAGTTGTATCAACGGCATTAACCTTAAATGACGGCTGAAAAACGATTTTTTCGGTATCACTATACATACATCCTTCACTTCCGAGAGTAAGAACGATTTTTAGTTTTGGATAATTCTTTGAAAAGTATTTTAAACCGTCTTTTGGATTATCACATTGAGTAAGCTCAGACATTTCTACTTCATTCAGAATTATATAGGAAAGCATATTAAAATCAATCTTTTTTATTTTATCGTTATACGGTGACGGATTTAATATTATGCACATTCCCTTTTCGTATGCTTTTTCTACGATATAGCCTATCATATTTATTTCGTTTTGAAGCAAAAGTATATCGCCTTTATGAAATTTATCAAGCACTTCATCAACAAATTCTTCGGTTATTTTTGCATTTGAGCCGGAATAAAGAAAAATCGAATTATCACCTTTGCTGCTTACTTGAATAATAGCGTGTCCTGTTTTTTCGTCTACTTTTTTTATATTAGATATATCGACACCGTTTGACTCTAAAACATCTGCAAGCATTTCTCCGTCAGTTCCGATACAACCGGCGTGATAAACTTCCATACCCGCCTTAGCTAAAGCGACTGATTGGTTAAGACCTTTTCCGCCAGGAAATACTTGCATTGAATTGCTTGTTTCGGTTTCTCCTATTGCGACAATATGGTCTAAATTATATACAAAATCAATATTGCACGAACCAAAATTCAAAATTTTCATAACAGTCACACCCCATATAAAACCGAATTTATTTATCTTTTGTCTTTTTAGGTTTGCCGAGTCCATTACAATATGGGCATATAATCTTGCCTATATCGGGATTCCATACATATTTTTTCCCGCAAACCGGGCACTTTTTAAATATTGGTATAATTGTCATTTGTATCACTCGCTTTTAATATAATTTATTTATCTCTTGCCGAATATTCGGTCGGCCACATACCGGTTTCACGTTTGAATGTTTTTGAGAAATAGTATGATTCTTTAAATCCGACTGCGTCGGCAATATCTTTTATTCTTAAATCATTATTTTCTTCGATTAATTTCTTTGCTTTTTCTATTCTGTACTTAGTTACATATTCATTGGGTGATACGCCTTTTTGGCGTTTAAACAATCGGCTTATATAACTTGGTACAAAACCGAATTCTTTTGATAAAACATCACTTGTAATGTTTTTATTATAATTATTAATCAGATATTCTTCCACTTCATTTGCAAGCTGTTCATATCTGTCAGGATCACGTTTATCGTTTCTCAATGTTGCCAATATTGATATAATATCAGCTATAAACGCATCGTATGAAACAAAGCTTGCAAGTGCATTGACGAATTCTTTTTTTACACTTGTATTTTTCCGCTTCATATGATTCGGATAATTCAAGGTGTAAGTATCCAGAATTATATTCAATAAACCGTTTATTTCTTCTTGTGTACAATCAGAGGACATCATATTATTCATTACGGCGGTTAATTTGTTTTTCAATTCATCGTTGTTTCTGTTTTTTATTGCAAAAACAATACTGTCGACATCTGCTTTTGAATATGGCTGTGATATATCTTCATAACTGTCCGACAATGAATTACAGCACAATAATTGCGATTTGTTTAGAATAAGATGTTTTATGAGTTGTTCTCGCAGTTTGCTGAAATACTTTCCTGTATCCTTAAATAAAACTCCTTTTTGATAAACAATAGTTACAGGAAGATTTTTGTTTGAAAATCCATCATAAATTTTGTGTATTAATTCCTCTTGCCTTTCTTCTGTTTCGGCAGTGATAACCATAAGCCGTTCAGAAAGCATATTACTGTTAAAGAAAATATATTCTTCCGACGGTGTAAGCAGATTATCCATAAAAGTATCAATTCCCGAATCCGTCCAAAAACGTTCACCGGGAAGAAGGACTTCCGAACCGTACAATAAATATGCTCCGGCACACGCAAGAACTACTATTGTATTATTATCGTCTGACATTTTACTTTTACTGCCTATCTCACTTTTTATCCTTGCCGTAAGCTCACTTACCTTATCTTTTGATATTGGCTTTAACAGATAGTCAAACACCTTATATTCTAAGGCTTTTCTCGCATATTCAAAGTCAGAATATCCGCTTACGATTATAACTTTTGTATCGGGTTTATTCTGATAAATCCAACCGGCAAGTTCAATTCCTGTCATTATAGGCATTTTAATATCTGTAATAACAATATCAAAATCTTCATTTTTCAATTTTTCTACGGCACTCTTACCGTTTATGCAACATTCTTTAACACAAAAATCAGAATCAACCGATTCTAAAGTTGATTTAATCATTCGCATAATCGGAGGCTCGTCCTCAGCAATAAGCACTTTAAACATATTTTTACTCCCCCGCAACAATTTTTATTTCCATACCGTTATCGTTATATATATCGTATTTGAGATTTTTGTTGTGCGTCATAGTAAGACGGACTATTGTATTTACAATACCCAATCCGCCGATATTCCCCACTTGTCTTTCATTTAATGCTTTATCTATTTTGTCTTTTATTTCGGCAATTCTTTCTTCGGATATTCCCGAACCGTTATCCTTTATGATAAGTTCCCATCTATCTTTCGTGCCTATCATCTTTATATCAATATTCCATGGTGGCTCTTTTTCTTTAAAAGCATGTATAAAACAGTTTTCTGCAAGCGGTTGTATAAACAATTTTGGCACCGGAATGTTCATCAAATCATCTGAAACATCAATCTTATAAGAAAAATAATCCTCATATCTTGATTTCATCAATGCAAGATAATTTTTTGTATGGAGTATTTCTTCTTTAAGCGGTACAGTAACTTTTTGATATGCTGCAACGTATCTAAGCATATCAGACAATTCGACGCACATTGTGGAAACACTGTCACAGCCCGCCTCACTTCCGGCAGAACTGATTACCGCCAACATATTGTACAGAAAATGAGGATTCATTTGAGCCTGCAAAGCAAGTGCATATGCCTTTTTCTCTTGAATAATCGAACTATTCATTCTTTCAAGCATTTTTTCAAAACTGTCCTCAAGCTCTTTTATTTCATCAATAGCATCATCGTTGATGTGAGCCATTTTATCATCCGGTGCGTCAATTTTGCAAACGTGATTTGCTAATTGTGAAATCGGTTTTATAACTTCTTTTCCGATAGTTCGGCTTATCAAGAAGACAAACACTAATAATATTGCATACAAAGCCACAAAAATCGATAAAATAAATATTATATTTGTCTTTGTATTTGACACGGGTGTTCGTATCATTATTTCCCAGTTTGCATTATTGACAAATGCCGAAGAATACTCGCTTCTTTCTCTTTCTGTATATACGGTCGGATATATAATTTTTCCGTTTGAACGGTCACAAATTAAAATCTCGGCATTATCTTCCGTATGCAGCATTTGTTCAAGCCTGTCCACGCTTGCTCTAACCTCAATTATACCGCAAACGGTATCGGAATAATCATTTTTAAGACTCTTTTTTAAAGTTATAAATTCTCTTGTACTTTCTGTCCAAGGATTTTCCGATGGTGCGGTTATTATTTTATCGTCGTTTTCTTCGATTTGATTTAACTCTATGGCATAATTCATATTTTCCATAGTGCTTTGAAATTTCTTTTTATCAATGAAGTAATTTTGATTTGATACAAAATCACCGTATCCGTTATAAACCGATATATTGAAATTACCGTTTCGATCAGTAATCAATCCGTTAAGGATAGATGAAACGTCAATTCCAAGCAAGACATTATTATTGAAAAAATTACTTTTATCATTTTTGGTATTGTTAAGGTTATAAAAAATATTTATTATACGAGGTTGACGTTTTACTTGTTGTGCAAGTACGTCTATTTCTTCTATGTATGTGTCGACCTGTCGAGCCATTGTTTCCGCAATTTTCGTCCCTGCATTTTCTGCCTCATAATTAAGTTTTGTCACAACAGAAAAGTACATTACAATCATTGCTACAGCTAAAATCAAAGCTATAAAAATCAAATATGGTCTGACAACTCTTTCAACAAGTCTTGAATGTTTTTTCATATCAAACTCCGTTTTTATTACATTTAGTAAAAAACTACAAATCATAGAAATGTACAATCAATATATTGTACTATATTAACATATTAATTATACTCTATCGGCATTATATTTGTCAACGAAAAAATGTCCCTTTTAATAAAGGGACATTTTTTTAGGGGGGAAATAATACAATTAATCAGTAATTAACTAAAATCAATAAACTTCTTTCCACTCAGCAATGTTTTCTGTATCAAATTTGAATGGATCACCAAGCATTACTTCTGTACCACCATCTGCAGCTTCTGTAATCTTCTTTTCACCAAGGTCACCGGCATTAAATGAACCGCCTACATCACCTGTAATTGTGCCTTTTACAAGTGCATCCATTGTGTAACCTGACAAATAACCTATATCAACAGGATTCCATAGATACATCCAAGGGCAAGTGCCATCTTCGATAAACGGAGCCATTTCCGAAGGCAAGCCAAGACCTGTTAGTTTTACATCTGACTGTTTATCTTGCAATACCTTACCTGCGGCAAGCATACCTACAGTTGTCGGAGCAATGATAACTTTAATAGATGAATCTGTCAAAAGTGCTTGTGTTTCTGATGTTGACTTTGTTGGGTCATCGTCACCGTATGCAACTTTTATAAGTGGTGTATTTGCATACTTTTCAGGATTTTCTTCCAATTCTTTCTTCATCCATTCAATCCATAGATTTTGGTTTGTAGCTTGTGCTGTTGCAGACAATACAGCGATACCGCCGTTACCGTCTACCATTTCATAAGCCGCTTGAATTAGTCCTCTGCCGATTTTTTCAGGATCGGCTTGTTGAATATGAGTTTGTCTTGAATCTTTATTTACAGCACTGTCAAGCGAAATGACCTTAATACCTGCGTCCATAGCTTCTGTCAATGCAGGTTGCAATGCGTCTGCATCGTTAGCTGCAATAGCGATACCCGCAACGTTTTGTGCTACAAGCTGATTGATAATTTCAATCTGCTTTTCCGGTGTAGCCGCTTCAGGACCTTTGTAAAGAGGTTCTGCTCCGATTTCTTTACAAGCCTTTTCAAAACCGTCATATACTTTCTGCATATAAGGATTTTGTACGTCTTTCGCCACAAATGCGTATGTACCGCTTGCCGATGAGCCATCTGAACTTTGAGATGTTGTGCTTCCGCCACCACCTCCGCAACCTGCCATCATAGTTGCTCCGATTATTGCCGTTAGACCTAATGCCAATAGTTTTCTTGCTTTCATGTTTAAAACCTACCTTTCTTATTTTAAAGTTTTCCTTTATTTTTCGGAGTTTCCTACTCCGATTGATACTAAGTTATTTTTGCGACTTTGTCGCCATTGCTTTAAGTTTTTTGAACCAATTCATATTACCGATACTATCTCTGAAACTTGGAATTGCAACTGCAATTATCAATAGTAAACCTACAACTATCATAATAATCTGGCTTGATGCGTTGATTAGACCAAGACCATATCTTAGATAACCGATTACCATAATAGCAAGTGTTGCACCAAGTATTCTTCCTTTACCGCCCGAAGTTGATACTCCGCCAAGTACAGCCATTGCTATAATATCAAGTTCATATCCCTTTGCAACGTCAGGACGTACACTTGACATCTTTGATGCAAGGTAAATTGCTGCAATTGCTGATAATAAACCTGTCATTGTATAAACAATAATTTTAATCTTATCTGTTTTTACACCCGAGAATTTTGCAACCGTTGTTGAATTACCCATTGCGTAACATCTTCTGCCGAATTTTGTGTAGTGAAGAAGATAAGCAAAGAACAAAGCCTCAACTACTACAAATATTAATGCGTATGGAACCATTCCACCGATTTTACCGGCTGCAATTTGTGTAAACCAATTTGGGAATCCTCCCACCGAATTGGTTTCCAAAATAATCTGTGCTATTCCTCTGAATATTATCTGTGTTGCAAGCGTTACAATCATACTTGACAATTCAGGGAATTTTACAAGGATGATTCCGTTAATCAAACCACATACAGTGCCTGTGACAAGTGCAAGACCGATTGCTTCAATCATCGGAACTCCTGCGTCAAACGCAACACCCATAATTGTTGCTGAAAGAGCCATAATTGATGCAACACTGATGTCGATTTCACCGAGCATTAATACAAATGCCATCGGAAATACTACTATTGCTTTATCCAAGAAGTCACGGGTTGCATTTAAAATTGATTTTGCGTGTGCATAATACGGTGACGCGGATATATTAAATACATTTACCAATATAAGCATTAATACAAGCATCCACTCCCATTGAAAAAGAAATCTCTGCCAAGAAAATCCTCTTTGGGCTGATATTGTTCTTGTACCGTCACTGCTTACAGCCTGTTTTACATACTCTTTAGCCATCAGATATTCCTCCTTCTCAATGCTTTCATTTCAACGTTTCTTTGAATTAACGAGTTTGCTATAATTGAAAGAAGTATAATCAAACCGCGAATTGCCTCTTGCCAGAATGAAGATACATGGATAAGCGGCATTGCGTTGTTAAGAATACCAAGTAATACAGCACCCAACAATACGCCTTGTACTCTGCCTGTACCGCCATTAATGCTTACACCGCCAAGTACGCAAGCTGCGATTACATTCATTTCATATCCGGTACAGGTTTCACCTTGAGCAACTCCGTATTTACAAACATAAAGTATACCGCCTAAGCCGGCTACCGCACCTAATATAGTATAAACCATAATTAATGTTCGATCTGTTTTGATACCCGAAACTCTTGCACTTTCTTCACTGTTTCCTACCGCATAAATCTTTCTGCCCGTACGGGTTTTATTTAGGAAGAATGCGGCAATTATATAAACAACTATTGCTACAACTATAAGATTATTTATACCAAGAAACTTTCCTGTCGCGATTGACAGAAACTTTGTACCCATTTCCTGTTGTTTTACCCAACTTCCGTTAGCAACTAAATATGTAAGTCCGCGATATATATTCATCATACCGAGTGTTGCGATAATAGGTAATATTTTCAGTTTAGCAACCAATGTACCGTTTATGAAACCACATACGATACCGACTGCTATCGATACTAAAATTATTACCACTCCGGGAACTGCTTGATTATTTTTAAGTATCGTTCCGCCGACCATTGCACCCAACGCCATTATCGAGCCGATTGAAAGGTCGATACCGCTTGTGATAATTACCATCATCATGCCTACCGCCGTAATTGCAAGAACTGCCGTTTCTGTGAACATATCGGAAATGTTTTCAAGTGTGAAGAAGTTTCCTCCACTTCTTATTTCAATAAATACAGAAAGTGCAATCATTACAATAATTAAGCTGATTTCACGAATATTCGATGAAAAGAATTTTTTTAACTTCATAATTAAATTACACCTCCTACATATTCATTGCGGCCTCAAGAATTTGTTCTTGAGTAACGCCTGTTGCATCTGCAAAAATCTTAGATACTCTGCCCTCTTTCATAACAAGGATTGTATCTGCCATACCCAATACTTCCGGCATTTCCGAAGAAATCATTATTACTCCGAAACCTTGTGCCGCCAATTCTGACATAATTTCATATATCTGTGCTTTTGCACCTACATCGACACCCTTTGTCGGTTCGTCAAGGATAACTACTTTCAAATCGGAATTTAAAACCTTTGCTACGATAACCTTTTGTTGATTACCACCTGACAAACTTGACGCCTTATCAAATACAGAAAGAGCCTTTGTTTTAACTTTTTCCAAAAGTTCTTTTGAACGTTCACGTTCTGCTTTTCTGTTTATAACAGTGAACTTAGTAAATTTTTCAAGTGTTGATAATGTTACGTTTTGTCCCAATCCCCAATCAAGAATCAGACCTTGTTTTTGTCTGTCCTCAGGCAAATATCCGATACCTGCTTTCATAGCGTCTGACGGATGTCTTATTGAAAGTGTTTTTCCTTCCAAAATGACCTTTCCTTTATCGGGTCTTTCAATACCCATAATACCTTGACATACTTCTGTTCGTCCTGCACCAACAAGTCCTGTCATAGCAAGGATTTCGCCCTTGTGAAGTGAAAAAGAAACATCTTTGTAGTACCCTGTCTTTGATAATCCCTCAACTCTGAAAATTTCTTCTCCTCTTTCAACTTCTTGCTTAGGATAAATTTGAGAAATTTCACGTCCGACCATTTTTGAAATCAATACTTCATTTGAAATTTCATCTACATTCCATGTACCTATGTACTGTGAGTCACGAAATACGGTTACTCTTGTAGCAAGTCTGTACATATCTTCAAAACGATGCGAGATAAATATTATTGAACAGCCTTCATCTCTAAGTTGTTCTGTAATTCTGTATAATTCCTCACATTCTCTTTTTGAAAGAGCCGCCGTAGGCTCGTCCATTATGATTATTTTTGCATTTGTAGAAATGGCTTTTGCAATTTCGACTATCTGTTGTTCCGCAACTGTAAGATTACCCATACTTGAATGTGGGTCAATGTCACTTCCCAATCTCTCCAAAAGCGCTTTTGCATCCTTGTGCATTTGTTTCCAATCAATTGTATGGAACTTTGTCATTTTCTCGTGTCCTATGAAAATGTTTTCCGTTACACTTAAATGTTGATATGCCGTACCGTGCTGATAAATAGCGGCAATACTTAATTTTTGTGCATCTTTAGGATTTTTTATTTCTACTTTTTCGCCGTTTATGAATATTTCACCTTCTTCAGCTTGATGTACTCCGGTGATAACTTTTATGAATGTTGATTTTCCTGCACCGTTTTCACCCATAAGAGCATGTATTTCACCTTGTTTTAACTGAAAGTGAACATTATCAAGAGCCTTTACTCCGGGGAATATTTTCGTTATTCCTTTTAGCTCAAGAATGTATTCAGACATCTCTCTCATTCCTTTCTTTGTTTATTTGTTGACTTTATTTTAACTAAAATCATTAATATCTTCAATGGAAAAAATCGAAAAGAAGATGTAAAATTTTAAAAAGTGTATTATTTTAAATTTTTCTATCGTGTTAGTTGTGCAGATAAGTGCACAAACCGCTTGGGGATGCCTGAAATATTTAGGTTTGTTTAAAATGCTGTACCTTGCAATAATGGACGTCATGAAAAATGGATTAGTCGCCGTCGTGATTGGATATGAGCTTCATTCTCAGTTGGAGTTCTTCTTTGCTGATAGAATCCGCTATTGACTTTCCGATTTTTTGATAACGCAAAAGCGGACGGAATTTAATTCCGTCCGCTTAAATAAAATTTTCTATATCATTTTGTATTTACACAAAACTAAAAGAATACTCTTTTAGTTATTGTATACCTCTGCTATTGCTTTACCTGCCGCTATGCCAACTGTATTATATGCGATTTGGTGAAAATGATAATTGTCTTTCATATTTTCCTTAAATTCAAGGAATGAACCTACTGTATAAACATTATCATTCTCACTTGCAAGTTCTGCTTGTGCATCGTGTACTGTGACATATGCCTCATCATGTTTGCCGTCTGTATCGTCGTCACCGTTATAGTGACCTGTTTGAACTATGAACATATCTGTAACGCCCACTGTTTTCATATACTCAAACACATTAAGCGTCTGTGACTTATATGACGCTGCCGACTGACTTCCCGAATAAATTTTATCCGCGTCTGCTTCGCCTTGACACCAAACCATAAAGATATGATTTACAGTATAACCGTTATCTTCAAGATAGGTTTTAGCGGCGGTAAGTCGCGACTGTGCCTCATTCTTTTGTGCCGCAGTATTCCAATATCCTATATTTGTACCGCCTCTTGATGCTTGGACTCCTACAATCGGAACACCTGTTTGGGCATAATAGCTGTTCATAAGTGATGAAACCATATCCCCACTTCTTCTGTCTACACCGTTACTTCCGTTGTCATTTATAGAATCGTTGTTTTCACTCTTGCCAAAAGGTTCTGATACACTGAATAACATATCTGCATTTGATACACTTCTGAATTCATATCCTGCGCCTATCGGGCATTCTGTCGCGTCAGCGTATTCACCACGTCCTGCCATATTTGACTGCCCCATAAATATAGCCAAGTCAACAGTTTTTGTATTTTTAGTCTTATTGTCTGTTAAATTCTTTGCAAACAACCAATCAAGCAGGCCTGATGTATTCGCAGCTGACTTCAGAATATTATGACCTTCACCGTAAATTTCTTTATATTCAACATTCGTCGCACCGTTTTCGACAAGTGCTTTATATATTGCCTTTGAAGAATCATTAATTTCCGTATCGTCCTCGCTGCCCGCAAAAATCATTACGCCTGTATTATTTTTTGCTATTGCCTGCGCCGACGTTGTATCGCCTTTTCCTGCTATTGCAATTATTCCTGCATACTTATCGGGATTATCAGAGATAACCTTATAACAGCCCTCTGTACCCTCTGAATAACCAGCAATATATATTTTCTCACTGTTTACACTATACTGATTTTGAATATCATTTACAACTCCGTCAATCATATCCGACAAATCAGTCCAATTACCATCTGCACTGCATTGCGGTGCAACAAGAATACAAGGATTTTTACTTTCCTGTTCTATAACCTTATCAAATAAATCTTGTGCGTTATACAACTGCTTTTCATTATCGTTGCCCTTTCTTGTTTCACCGTGCAAGAACATTACTACCGGATACGATACTGAACTGTCATAATTTTCAGGAAGATAATATCTGTATTTCATTGTACTTCCGTCTTTTGTATATGTTCCGCTTTTAAACTTAGGGAACGCAGTTTCGTCTGTATCCGATGAATCGGTTTCATATTCTCTTACTACAAGATTGTCAAGATATATACTTCTGTCAGCTTTCTTTGAACGCTCCGACTTAAACGATATATCCGAAATCAATCCTGTTTCTGCTCCTGTGAGCTTGCCGGTAAATGATTTTGAGCCTATGTTTACAGTAACTGTATTAGTTGTAAAATTAATCTCATTTGACACTTGCGTTACTGACGATGACATACCGTCACCGCTTACCTTTGATACCGCTGATGTAACATCACTGTCAACAGCAATTTCTTCACTGCCAATAACCATACTTCCTGTACCGTTATATACGTTAAATGAGCAATTTACAAGATTTGTACCCTCACTGTCATTAATTTCGTATGTAAACGTCTGTCCGCCCAGTGCACCGACATACAAATCAAAATTAACATTCGCCTTATTACCTATTGCAGGGTTTAATTTCAATGACAAAGTACCCGGTGCAGTTACATTTGCATTAAATTTAATATTCTGATTCGTTTCGTTCCAAGCCGCAGAGCCAGACACAACCGGTACATTTTCACCCTCTGTCGCCGTTGTATTTTCTGCGAAGTCCCACTTCTTTTCGATTGTCGGTAAAGATTCTGTATTGGCTTTTATAAACTTTTCAGCCTCTGCAACGGAATAAACTCTTGTCACTCCGCTTTCTTCACCTCTGATAACCTTACTGTCACTGTCGGCAGAAAGACTCGATAAATCTTTATATGTATATGAATAATCGGTTGTTTCATATCCCATACTCTTTAATTCTGCCGCAATAAATGATGACGCAAGCAAAGCGGAATGTTGTGTCAAGTGTAGGTTATCGCCTACCTGATAATTATTAACCGCCCAATTTGTATCGTTTGTATCTGTTTTGGCTTGATTTACATATAATTGAGTGTATTTATTAAGGTCTATGCACTCCACACCGATACTCTCGGCAAATTCAGTTATATCATTAATCTTTGTTGAAGTGCTGTATGTGAAATATGTTTTGTGCTGATATTTACTGTTATAAACAGGGCTTACAAGAACAGGTACTGCACCTTTTTCTTTCGCCATAGCCGCCATTTCACTCATATACTGTTCCA
The DNA here is from genome assembly GCF_020687385.1 of Hominilimicola fabiformis. Lineage (NCBI taxonomy): Bacteria > Bacillati > Bacillota > Clostridia > Eubacteriales > Oscillospiraceae > Hominilimicola > Hominilimicola fabiformis. The sequence goes on along the minus strand of NZ_JAJEQM010000007.1, from coordinate 92,244 downwards.
TTTCATCAACAGTAATCTTATTTGATGAACTTACCGAATCATTAATACCGAAGTCAATAATCAAAACATCATCTTTTTGAATTAACTTTTTAACCGATTCAAAACATTCGTTATACCAAGTCTTAACCGTAGCACTCGGCTGACCGAAGTTTGCAACCGCATATTTTGTCGGTGATAAGAACTTTTCAAGCTGCATACCGAAGCCTGTCATCATAACTTTATTGTTATCCAAGTCGTCACCGTCTGCATTTTGCGGATAGTAATTTGCAGATTCACTGTCACCCGCTATCCAAACAACTTGCTTTTTATACTTTTTGGGTACTCTGACAACTTCAACCGACGCAACTCTCTCGTTTCCGCCCGAAGTATTACCGATTGCAAGATTTATCTGACCGCCTGTAACTTCCATTCTCGGTGCATACATTACACCGTATCCTGACGGACGGTTTTGTGAACCCGATGATGTAGTATTATTTATAATCTGAACACCGTTATTATAAACATCTGCTCTCGCTCCGCCTTTTCTGTATACAGTAATGTCATAAAAACCGTCAGGTACATCTATTTTTATAGTATTGTCACCTGTCGGCAAGCAACCGTTTTCGTTAATATGATAATCACCGTCTCCAAGTCCGTAACCTTTTTCTTCTGTATAAGAATTTGCATTGACTTTTACATATCCGTTTATATATTCATCTTTTGATGAAGAAGTATTGGTAAATTCAAATTTATACTCCGGCACTACCGTCACTTCTGATTTTGACGTATTATGAACTTTTCCGTTTTCTGCCTTGACGCTTTTGTATGTTCCGTCACCGTTATAAACCCTGTATGTATTGCTATCATATGAAGTAAGCTCTGATACGTCTATATATTCGTCTGATGATGTTATTTCTTCTGATGAATCATCTCCGTCTGATAAATCTTCTATATCGCTTACTTTTATCAAATGTGTTTTTCCGATTGGGTTCATCTTATCCAAACTGTCCCAATTCATCACTTTTACTGCATATCCGTCTTTGGTTGCAGGCATTTTAAGTGTCAAAGTTTTTTCGGCTGTATTGTCTGTTTCAGTGACAACCTGCTTTAAAAGTCCGTCTTTATCGTATAGCGCACAGATTGCAACGCCCTCAAAACCTTTATCAATATCAACTAAAATTGAACCGTTCTTTATTGATGTACCTGTAATTTTTAACCTTTCCGTTTCAGGCTTTTCAAGATTTATAACTTGAGGTATATCGTCTTGTTTTTCACCTGTCACAAGTTGTGCCACACGAGTTGTTATTTGAGGTAAGATATAGTTTGAGAAATCTGTATAATAATGATTATAATCTTTCCACATACTCATAAGTGCCGTGGCTCTTTCCTGTGCTTTTGCTCTTGCCTCAATTTCGTTTTTTCCGCTTTGAATTGCAGTATTATATACTGTTCGTACATCATTTGTCATAACGTTATCTGCAATTTTTCCAATATCGACAAAGCCTATAATATTTGTATCGTTTGCTCTTTCATTATATACTTCTCTGATTGCGGTATCGTAACTGTTTGTTCTCATACCTTTGAACAATACATTATCTGCGTCATAAACCTTGTCTTGAGTTGAGCCGTAATTACCTGTCGGTGTGTAACTGCCCAATATTACCTTTGCGCCCATTGCTTTGATAGCGTCTATATAAATGTTATTATACTCTTTAAATTCATCTTTTGTTGAAGATGTATCATTTGTCCCCATACCGCTTATCGAAATAACGTCACCCGGTTTAATACCGCATAGGACGTTGTTAAGTAAACCTTCTGTATAATATGAACGGTGCTGACGTCCTGCTTGACCGCTGTTATAAAATGCACTTATAACATTTGATAGTTTCGGATAATCAGACAATGTATTATTAAGCGTATAAGCCCAACTTCCGTTTTGCTGTACCGTAGAATCACCTATTGTCCACCATGCAGGCTTACTGTTTGCTGTGCGTTCTACTTTTTCAACTGTTAATGATGATAGCTTACCGTCACCCGAGAATGTAATATCCAGCACACCGTCACCGAATACCGCCGTCTTATATGTATCACTTTCTAATGTCTTTTTAGTTCTTTCAAAGCCTGTAAGTGACGAATTTACTCTTTCACACTTAATTGTGCCCTCATAAACTGCCGTAATTTCATATACTTCACCTGCTGTCAAGTTAAGTTTAAAACCAAAATTCTGACCGCTCATATAGCTTTCACCGTCTGCACAAGTTCCGTCTATACCAAATCCGCGGCTTTCCTTATATTCGGTTGAAGAAGTTACCGATGTATAACCGTCTTTTGCACTTGTTGTGAAATTGAATTTTAGATTATATACGTTTACCTTAACCGATTTTTCAAGCGTTTTACCATTTGAATCGGTTGAGATTGCTCTAACATAGATATCTGTCGGCTTTGCAGATGATGATACTGTTAATGTACCGTCACTTGCAATTTTTATATCACTGCCTGTATATTCTGTTGTGTTATCAGAATTGTATAGTTTGTATGTTACAGTCTTGTCTGTCAATACTTCCGCATTTCCGTTTTTAACAACTGCCTCATATTTGTTACTGCTCGGTATTTGTGCACCGACAGGTGATTTTACAAATGCAATACTGTCATTTGTACCGATTAGTTTTACTGTCTTTGTTACAGACTTTCCGCCTAATGTCACTTTAATAGGTACGTCGCCGGCAGACGCCGTTGAGCTTACAACAAGATTTGCCGAATACGAATCAGTGCTATTCGTTTCAACAGAAACACCCTCCGCAAATTCATCGTCAATCTTCCATTCAGCTGCACCGAATGCAGCATTACCGTCTGTCATATTTGCAGATACTGTCATAGGCACTTTTACACTGTCACTTGTAGGAATATTAACCGTATCCTGCCCGTTTATTTTAAATGAATCTGTGTCAACCTGTGCCGATTGAATTTTAACGTTATTTATATCTATAGAACTTGATTTATCTTTTGATAATGTAATTCTATAGTACTTGCCTGTTGTGTAATTTGCGTTGAAGTTTGTCAATTCAGATTGTATTAACGGAGTTTTGCCGTTATAATCGCTGTTTGAATCCAAGTTATATATCTTTGCTATACATTTCTTTACTGTCGGATCGGCTGTTACAACTATATGATACCACTTATTCTTTTCACCTGTTCCGATTTCTGTACCGTTCAAGCTGAATTTTGAATCTGTAAAAGACAATTCAAAGCCAACTGATGTGCTTTCTGTCACGTTTCCGCCTATATAACCGATAGTTCCGTCTATGCCGAAACGCACATCTTGTTCAAAATTAGTTTGTGATGTAATCTGCCCTGCATTATTGTTAATATATGATGAGTTTCCTGTAAGTTCACGAGACAGACTCAAATATTTACCGCTGTTATCTGATTTCAAAACAACATTACTCTTATCAGAGCCGTCTGTTGACCAACCGCCTGTTAAAATATCGTTTTGTGATGTTGTATATCCGACTAAACCTCTTTCGTAATTGTTGTAATCTGCGGTATAACCGACTTTTGGCAAGTATACATCAGAATTAGCCTCTGTATCAGCTAACAGTACCAACGGGCGTGACACTTTAGCTGTCTTGCCGTTATATGTAACTATGGCAGTTACCATGCCATAATAGTTAGCAGATGTATTCTTTAGTTTAAAATTGACTGAACTTTGATTTGCACTGTTTACCGTTACACTTCCGTAACTGTCACAATACACCTGTGTTCCCGGAAATGTTCCGCTTTCACCTGTCGGCTTGCCGCCAAGTGTTCTGAAACCGTCAAACTGCCAATCAATTTTATAATCTTTTACCCTTGAATCAGGGTTTGTCACTATGCTTGTTCCTCTTTCACCGACAATCTTCAATGAAATTTCATTGTCAGCATATGTATCGGAATCAGGTCCCATAACAAGCATATTGTCTGTCGGGAATGAATTAAATTCTACCGTTGCAATATTTTCAATATAATCTTGTGATATTTGTGCTGTGATTGTTGTATCTTTTGTAATTTGATATTTGTTTAAATCGTCAGAGCTTAATAGTTGACCGTCAACACTCCAGCCCTCAAAATACTTACCGTATGCCGACATATCCGGTATATTTACAACACTTTCACCGTCATAGACATACTGTGAAAATTCATCAATACTGTTATTTATTTTTACTGTATGGAATACTTCGCTTAAATCCGAATCAAGTGCTTTTGAAATTTTGATATTGTCAATGCAAGTATCAACTCCGCTTGACGGTGCCAAAAGTGCAAGACAGCTAAATGATGTTATATCCTCAGACATATTTATTCTTCCGTGATAATATACCGTATTTCCGTCAAGTGACGTTATGTATGCCGTAGCCGTTTTATTTGTAAAATCGCCTATCACTTTTACATGAATCCAATCATCAGGTATTTCTTTTGTCAAAACAGTCGGCTGAGCATATCTGCCAAGTGAAAGTCCGCTGTCCGATACACTGTTATTTATAACAAATTTATTTAAGTCTGACGGTCTGTTCATTTTAAATGCATACTTTGCATTACTGTAACAACCGTGATTCATATATAGTGAATCTGTTTTTTCAAGAACTTCAAAATTAGAAACATTCGTTTTATAATTTGTTGTCTTTATATCTGCCTCAAGTACAAAATTATCATTAATTTCAGTGATACCTTTGTATGTTGAACGTGCAGTACCGCTTTTAGCTGAAGTAACTGCAAGATATTTGTTTATTGTTTGATTGCTGTCACTTTTTAATTCTGCTGTTCCGGCAGGTGATTTCCAACCGTCAACGCTTGTACTGTTACCCGACGCTTTATCTCCGACCGTACAGTTTTCAAAATCCTCCTCATATAAGACTTCTCTCTCAGCATCTGCTTTAGGTGTTGACTGTGGATTTGATGTTTGTATCGGATTTTCTGTTGGTGTTACAGTTTCTTCGGGAGTTTCAGTTGGTGTGAATGTAATATTTTGTAGATACGAAGTTCCTTTTCTGTAACCCAAATACATTGTTTCTCCTGCTTTCATATCATAATTACCATTTGAATAACCCTTATATGTGTTATCTATATATACACCTATATCCTTTCCCTCAAACGTTGCTTTTCCGTCTGACGGTGCAGTAAATGATACATAACTTCCATTGCTGTATGACGAATTGGCATTTGTAACCTTACTGCTCTTTAAGTAAACCTTTCCGTCTGCCGATACATATGTTCCTGCATACGTTAAAACTGCTTTTGTATAATCGTCAATATCGTATATATCATCAGCCGTTCCGTATGTTGTGTCTGCATTATCTTTGACAAGTGATGTAAAATCACACGAATATGTATTATCATTTTCTGCAAATGACGTTACAGAAAAAGCAGAAAACATTGATATACACATTGCCAATGTTGTAATTAGACTTATAACTTTTTTGCACTTCATAGTTATACTCCTTTCGCACAATTACTTTTTTATTAATTAAATTATACAATTTTATAAAGAAGTTTTGAATTGCAAATTATAGAGAAAAGTTTGCAAATAGTGACATTATAAAAAATACCGATTGAAATTTTCAATCGGTATAAATTTACTTGTTGGTTTTAGGCGGACGCTCTCCGAAGAATTGATATAGATTGCACTTAATCATACCGTTATACAATTTACGCTTTTTATTTGCCTTTTTTCCGAACAGCGATTCAAAGTTTTCGTTTGACGCGATAATATAATACGACCACTTATCAAGTGCATTAAAGCTTTTGCCTATTTCCTTATACAGTTTTTCACATTCTTTAATTTCACCTATTCTTTCACCGTAAGGCGGATTACAAATAATTGTACCATACGGCATATCGAAGTGAATTTTTCGTGCGTCACCTTTTTCCGCTTTAACAAAGTCACCCACACCTGCGATTAGGGCATTTTCATTTGTCAATTCAACATATTCGTTTTCTATATCATACGCATAAATTTCAAGCGGCACATTTCTTTCCAAGCTTTTAGCTTCTTCAACGGACTTAACCCACAACTCTTCATCTATCCACGCAAAATTTTGTGCCGCAAATTCTCGGTTTATTCCCGGAGCAATGTTTCTTTTTATCATTGCGGCTTCAATAGGAATTGTACCGCTGCCGCAAAACGGATCACATAGCGGATATTCAAATTTCCAATGACTCAGTTCAACCATTGCGGCGGCAAGTGTTTCTTTTAGCGGTGCAACATTTGAATGTTGTCTGTAACCGCGTTTGTGAAGTCCCTCGCCAGACGTATCTATCATAAGTGTAACTTTATCTTTAAAAATTGAAAACTGTATTTGATAATTTGCGCCGTCCTCCGGCAACCATTCTATGCCGTATTTATTTGAAAGACTTTCAGCAGTTGCTTTCTTTATAATTGCCTGACAATCCCTTACGCTTGCAAGAGTTGACTTTAAGGAATATCCTTTCACAGGAAAAGCGTCATTTTTGCCAATCCATTTACTCCAATCGACAGCTTTTGTCTTTTCAAACAATTCGTCAAACGTGACCGCAGTAAATTCGGCAGTTTTTATAAGCACTCTCTCTCCTGTTCTTATCCACATATTTGCTCTGCAAACAGCCTCATTATCACCCATAAACGTAACTCTGCCGTCCTCAACTGAAGTTGTTTCATAGCCAAGACGACGTACTTCTCTTGCGACAAGCGATTCAAGTCCGAACAATGTTGTTATTATAATTTCAAATTTCTCCATTTGTAAACCTACTTTTTCTTCTTATTGTATTTCTTAAAACTCTTTTTCCTTTTTGACTTCTTACCGTGTTTTTCCGATTTAGGAATTTCTATCGGTTTTGCGAACTTTTTAAGTAACTTACGGTCCGCGTCTTTAGCTAAAACAAAGTCAATCTGTCTTGAAAGAATATCAGTTCTCGCAACAACTATATTTACCACATCACCGGTAGTATACGACTTCTGTTTTCTTCTGCCGGTAAGCGTATTTACCTTTTCGTCATACTCATAATAATCATCGGTCATATTTTCAACTCTTATTAAACCCTCAACCGAATTTTCAAGTTCTACAAACATACCGAAATTAGTCACATTTGCAACCACACCCTCAAAGGTTTGTCCGATAAATGATGACATATAAGCCGTTTTCATCAAATCGTCAACGTCACGTTCGGCCGTTTCCGCATTTACTTCACAATCGCTTGAATGTTTGCTTGCCGCCGAAACGTAACCTGCAAGATATGAAATTCTGTTTCCCGTAACCTTGCCGTCAAGAAAATCTTTTAATATTCTGTGTATTGCCAAATCGGGATAACGTCTTATCGGCGAAGTAAAATGACAGTAATATTTTGCCGCAAGTCCGAAATGACCGAGATTTTCTTCACTGTACTTTGCTTTCATAAGTGAATGCAGCATTGTTGACGCAACAATACGCTCCTGCGGTGTATCTTTTACTGTATCGAGTATTTGTTGCAGAGCCTTTGGATGAATAGGTGTATCTCTGTCAATCTTACCCTTAAACGACAATCCGAAATGAAGTATAAATTCATTAAAAGTCATTATCTTTTCAAGTGTCGGTGCCTCATGGTTTCTGTATACAAACGGTATTTCAGACCAAAAAGCATATTCGGCGATTGTTTCATTTGCCGAAAGCATAAATTCTTCTATCATTTTGTTTGAAGTACCGCGTACTTCTTTTTCTATTTCAATCGGCTCTCCGTTTTCATTCACAACTATATGACTTTCAGGAAAATCGAACTGTATCGCACCTCTTAAAGTACGTTTATTCTTTAATATTTGTGCCAAGTCCTCCATTAGTTTCAATGTCGGCAAAATATGCTTGTATCTCTCACAAAGTTCTTCGTCACCGTCTTCAAGCATTTTATTTACATTATTATATGTCATTCGTTCTTTTGAGCAAATAACCGATTTACAAAGCTTGTGGCTCACAACATTTCCGTCACCCGTAATTTCCATAAATACAGACAAAGTCAATCTGTCCACTTGCGGATTAAGACTGCAGATGCCGTTTGAAAGACTTGTCGGCAGCATAGGAATAACTCTGTCTGCCAAATACACGCTTGTACCACGCTTGTATGCCTCATTTTCAAGTGCTGTACCCTCTTTTACATATTCTGAAACATCGGCTATATGCACACCGAGATAATAGTTTCCGTTGTCCTTTAACGTAAGAGATACGGCGTCATCAAAATCTCTGGCGTCATCACCGTCAATGGTGAAAATAATCATATCTCTTAAATCTTCTCTGCCTGCAAATTGGCTTTCCGTCACTGTTTGAGGGATTTTATCAGCCTCATTTAATGTTTCTTTATCAAATTCCTGCTTAATATCATTTCCTAATATAATACCCTCAATGCAACTTTTAAGCGAATCCTGTTGTCCGAGAACACTTATAACTTCACCGAAAATCTTTTTCTTGTCACTGTATCTTGTAATCTGTACGGCAACTCTGTCACCCATTTGAGCCGTCATTGCGTCCGATTGAGCTATAATAATTTTTGAATATATTTTTCTGTTATCGGGACGCACATAAAAATATCGATCTTTTTCCTTATATATAACACCGACAATAACCTTGTTTCCGCGTTCAAGCACCTTGGTTATATGACCTTGTCGGTGACCTTTTGCATTGTCGTTATCGTCAATATGAACGATAACTCTGTCGCCGTTTATAGCGTCACCCATATCGTCACCGGAAATAAATATGTCACTTTCGTTTTCGTTGTCACATATTACAAAACCGAAAAATCCTTTTGCATTACAGACAAGTTTACCTACTACCGTTGAGTTTTCTCCCTCAACGCTCATATATCTGCCTTTTTTAGTCATATATATTTTACCCTCAATACAAAGTTCGGTTAATATATCGCGAAGTTCTTCCTCATCTTCCGCCGGTACGTCAAGTACAATCATCAATTCGGCAAATTTAAGCGGAATATATTCTTTTGAACACATATATGAAAGTATCTTTTCTTTTCTGTCCATTTCTCTCTCCTATTTTTGTCAATTTAATTCCAAACAATTCTTTACTTATAATCATTCTATAACAAATATGTAATATACGCAAGTATTTTATACCTATGATTAATCTAATTGTAACCTTTTTGTTACATTATAGTAATATAATTTTTATTGACGAAAAGGTTGTATAGCGATATAATAACTTTATGCTATTTTATAATGGGTTTTAATGAGCAAATAGAACCCAACAAAGAAAGGAATGGATACGCAAATGAAAAAGAAGAGCATTATCACTCTTTGTTTCGTTGTTGTATGTGCCATTTTGCTTAACTATGTAGCCTTTATAGGTTTTAACATAGCTGGTTTTTCATATGGCGGTATGTTCGGCGAAACAGGTATCAAAAAGGGCATCGACTTAGCCGGAGGTTCAGTTATAACTTTCCAAGCTGATTCAGACGCTCCGACCGACGACCAAATGCAGGTTGTCGAATCAATTTTCCAAACTCGTATGACTAATGCGGGATATACAGAAGCACGTATATCTCAAGGCGAAGGCGGAAAAATTACTGTTGAAATACCTTCAGTATTTGAAACAGACCAAGCTGCAAGCCTACTTGGCGATACAGCAAAACTTACATTTAACGATGCTGACGGCAACGTAATTCTTGACGGTGCTACAGACATCAAGAACGCTTCTTACCAATACGGTAAGACTTCACAGACAGGTTCGGCTCAATCTTACGTTCAGGTTGAATTTAATGCTGAAGCAAAGCAAAAGTTTGCCGACGCAACTAAGGCTGCTGCCGCAAGATCAAGTGAAGGCAAAAACTACATTTCAATTCAAATGGACGGAAAAGATATTTCTTCTCCGAGAGTTTCAGAAGAAATCAATTCTGACTCATGTATAATTTCAGGTGATTTCACTCCTGAAACCGCACAAGACCTTGCTAACAAGATTAAGTCTGGTCAACTTCCGTTTGATATGAAAGTTATTTCTCAGGAAACAGTAGGTGCCGAACTTGGTGCAAATGCACTTCCTACAAGCCTTTTGGCTGCTGCAATCGGTATCATCCTTATAATGATCTTTATGGTTATTATGTACAGAATTCCTGGTCTTATCGCAGATATTTCATTGTTAATATATGTCGGACTTATCGGTTTGGCAATGGGTATATTCCATGTTAACCTAAGTCTTTCAGGTATTGCCGGTATCGTTCTTTCAATCGGTATGGCGGTCGACGCTGACTGTATCATATTTGAAAGAATGAAGGAAGAATTAAAAGTTGGTAAAACTATCAGAGCGTCTGTTTCGGCAGGTTTTGATAAGGCATTCTCAGCAATCCTTGACTCTAACATTACAACAATCATTTCTTGTGTAGTTCTTTACATCTCAGGTATCGGTGCAGTTACCGGTTTTGCTACTACACTTGGAATCGGCGTTATTTTGAGTATGTTTACTGCTATCGTTATCACAAAGTTCCTTCTAAAGCAACTTGTAGGTATCGGTATCGAAAACAGAAGTCTATTCTATAACGCAAAAGCAAAAAAAGGAGGTGCGGAAGAATAATGAAAGATTTGACTAAAAACAGATGGAAATTCGTGCTTATCCCCGCACTAATTGTTATTGCCGGTATTGTTCTATATATCGTACACGGCGGATTTAACTTCGACGTTGAATTTATGGGCGGTATCAGAATGCAAATTAATATGCACACTGATTTCAACAATAAAGAAGTCGCTGACTTAATCCAAGAAAAAACTGTTGATACTGTATCAGCAAAAGTTCAAACAGGTGACAATCCTCAGGTTGCAGTAATCAAAACTCCTCCTGTTGACGAAACTGTTAAGACTGAAATTTTCAATGCACTAAAAGATAAGTATAATCTTTCAGATGATGATTTACTTTCAGTATCATCTGCATCAGCAAGTTTCGGTAACGAAATTCAAAGAAAAGCTTTGCTTTACACATTGCTTGCTATAATCTGTATCTTGATTTACATTGCAATTCGTTTCGAGTGGAGAAGTGCTATTATGGCTGTTATAGCTCTTGCAATCAACGTACTTATCATGGCTGCGATTTATGCTATAACAAACATTCCGCTTAATACAAACTTCATTGCGGCAATGCTTACTGTTGTAGGTTATTCTATCAATAATACAATCGTTATCTTTGACAGAATTCGTGAAAACACAAAGTCACGTAAGAAGAATGAAACTATTTCAGAAATGGTTAACAGAAGTGTTTTTGAAACAATGGGTCGTACAATCAACTCAACAATAACAACACTAATTACAATCGTTCTTATTTACATTCTTGGTGTATCTGCAATCAAGGAATTTGCTCTTCCTCTAATCGTAGGTATCCTTGCAGGTGCATACACATCAATCTTTATTGCCAGCACATTCTGGGCTTCATGGAAAGAATCAGATATGAAAGCTAAAGCAGCTGCTGCTCAAGAAAGAAAAGCAGCAAAGAAAAATAAGTAATTGATGTTACAAAAATAACCGTTCGATATGAACGGTTATTTTTTTGCCTTATTTTAAAAATATTATTTGTTTTTTTTAATTTTTATTATGTTTCTTTAAACAACTTTTTCCTCACTATTGCATATGCAATTAACACCGCAATACCTGTTATAACCCACGAAACAGGATACACATTCATCAGCATTTCAAAACTTCTGAACTTATTGAATACGGTGTATATCCATATTAATCTAAACACACACGACCCCAATACAGTAAGCACCGCCGGAGTCATTGAATATCCCAATCCCCTCAATGCCGCACCGCCTATTTCATACGAGCTTGCCAAACATTCAAACAACAATACGTGGACCATCCTTATTGACGCATATTCAAGAACGGCTTTATCAGTAGTATAAATTTCTGCGAAGAAGTCACGCAACACAACAAATATAGCACTCATCAATCCGCATATAACCACACTTGAAATCATACTGTATACGAATATCTTTTTACAACGTTTAAAATTTCTTGCACCGTAATTTTGACTTGTAAATGTTACTGCCGCTTGTACAAATGCACTAATTGTAAAATATGTAAAATATTCAAAATTCAATCCGGTGGCAGAGCCGGCAACTGCGTCAGAGCCGAAACTGTTTATAGCAGTCTGTATACAGACATTTGAAACAGAGAACACCACTCCTTGCAAGCCCGCAGGTACACCTATTTTGATAACTTTTATCAATTCGCTTTTCTTTATTTTTAATTTATTAAGCCTTAATCTGATTGTTTCTTCTTCATTCATCAGAAAATATATTATAAGAACCGCACTCACTCCGTCAGCTATTACCGTTGCAATCGCCACTCCCGCTACGCTTAATTTGAATACTATTACAAACAACAAATTAAGACAGGCATTTATTACTCCAGATATAATCAGACAATACAAAGGTCTTTTTGTATCACCTTTACTTCTTAAAACAGCTGCTCCAAAATTATATATCATCAAAAACGGCATTCCCAAAAAGTAAATGTGCAAATACAATACCGCTAAATCTATTACATTTTCGGGTGTTCCCATAATTTCAAGAATAGGTCTTGCAATCATCAATCCTAACACAAGCAGAAATACACCGCTTATAAGCGAAACTATCATTACAGTATGAACTGCATCTTGAATTTTTTCTGTTTTTCCCTGCCCTATATAATTTGCTATGACAACATTCGCACCGACTGAAATTCCCACAAACAGATTTATCAACAAGCTTATAACCGAACTGTTACTTCCAACCGCCGCCAGAGCCTCACTGCTCGCAAACCTTCCGACAACCGCCACATCAACCGAATTAAACAGTTGCTGCAATATACTGCTTATCGCCAACGGAAGTGCAAATAATAAAATTTTATCAAAAATACTTCCATTCAGCATATCCATCTGATTTGATATGCCTTTACTCTTTTTCATTATATACATTCCTCCAAATATTTTAACTACTACTATTATAGCACATATGTATAAAATTAGAAAGTTAGTCTTGCACAAAAATAGCAGAAGAATTTAATCTTCTGCTATTTATATTAACGTAAATATTATTGTGCGTTGTATGTAGTCATAATATATCCGGCACTTGAAACAAGTTTTCTCAAAAATAATTCAGATAAATTATTTTTCATATGTACCGTTGCTAAATTTTGGCTTAAATCAACTTCTGCCCATACGCCGTCCTCACTGTTAAGTGTATTTTCGACTCTCGCTTTGCAGTGATTGCAAGTCATTCCGTCTATGCCTATCTGAACACAGTACGGATAATGTGACACATCTTTATCCTCAACCTTAATTTTCTTAACGTGTTCGGTTTCGCCGCCGCAACACCCCGAAGTCAGTTTTTTAGCATAACTTCTAATAGCTATAACTGCTATAACTATCAATACTGCTACTATAATCGCTGTACTCATAATATATCTCTCCTTTGCTTTAAATCGCAATTATGGTTAGTATCCTCTAACCTTAATTAGTTTAGCATAACTAACCGATTTTGTCAATATTTCTTGATTTTTTCAAAAAAGAAATCAAGCTTAGTTTTTAAGCTTGATTTCCGAATTGCATTTCTATTCTATATTTTTAACCAATCTCACATTGTCCATCTGTACCCATTCATTTGCGTGAGCGTCCGAATATAGTCCTACTGTACATTTTCCGTCTGTCACTTTTATATCTGTTGCAACAACAATTTCTTTCCAATCATCAATATTTGTTTTAACGGAATATGTTTTCTTTTCGTCACCGCTTTGTGCGTATACATTACATACATTTTGTCCGCCACTGCTTTTTACCCACGCAGTCATTGTATATGTTCCATTAGGTAAATCAGTTATTTCTTGATACAAATCTGAAATATAATCTTCCGGTGCAGTTTCCTGTATTACAAAATTACCGATGTCAACCTTTCCGCGTGCATTGGATACAGAATAATTGCCGACATTGTCACGCACTTTCCAACCTGTTGGTGTTGCTGTTATTTTTCTGTCCGCCTCAAATTCGGGATTGGAAATATAGTTATTACCCTCTCCGACTTCCCAAGTACCTTTTTCAGCGTCCAACTTCCATTGATGAAGATTGTTAAAGTACGGTTTGCCTTCTTTATCAAATGATAGCGGTACCCATTGATTATATCCGATTCCGTTACCTGCAAAATCGCCCCATCTGTCACCGCAATAAATAATCAAATCGTTTTCACTTCCGTGAATCGTTGTATAGAAGCCTGCTTGCGAATTGTGAGCAAAACTATCTCGTGTGTTATTCATTATATATGGAAGTCCCGTATCTTTATTGTAATCGCCCAAAATGCTGTCAGACTGCATTACATACACTCTTGACGAATTCCAGCCGTATAAATCAGAGCCTGTATAATAGTAATTGCCGTTATATTTAAACATACAATTACCCTCTATACCTGTTTTGTCTTTCTTATCCACTTCGCCGTTTTCATCTATGTAACTGCCGTCTTCATCATAGAAAAGCATTTTGATATTTTCTTCGTCTATATCCAAAAAGTCTGATTCTCTAAGCGGAATTACATATTGATAAGCACGTCCGTTTGCACTTGAGCATATTATATATGCTTTGCCGTCATCATCTTGGAACAAAGTTTGGTCACCTGTAACATCATTTTGAATTGGCAATGTTTTTTGAATATGGTCAATCTTAAACGGTCCTTCAGGCATATCACTTACCGCATAAACCATACCCGGTGCATATTGAGAAATTAACACATATTTTTTCGCGTTTTCATTATAAACAACACCCATTCTGCCAACCCAACCGTTCGGTTCACCGGTAAGAGGATAACCCTCGAACTCCCAATTCACCAAATCGTCCGACGAATAACAAGTAAATGTTTCGTAAGCGGCATTTCCCGCTTTGCCGTTTTCGGGATTTTTAGCATATATATCCGCTTCTTTATATTTTACACCATACCAATAATATTTGTCACCAAACTTTTGAATACAACCGCCCTGTGAATATATATAATTGCCGTCAGTGTCTTTAAAAAATGTATCGTTTGTGATAGTTTTGTCAGATGTATTGACATTAACCGCACATTTTGCGGTTTGCTTACCGTCAGAAGTTGAAACCGTAATTGTAGTTTTACCCTTGCCTTTCGCCGTAACAATTCCGTCTGTCACGCTTGCAATATTTTCGTTGTCAGATTTCCAAACCAAGTCGGAATTTTCAATATTTGCCGATAACGGATAAACCGAATCTATCTCGGTTAACTCTATACTTGTTTTATTCAATGACAGTCGCTCGGATTTTTTGTCGGTCACTGTGACTTTACATTCGTCCGTAAGCATTCCGTCCTCTGATGATACGGTAATTGTAGCATTGCCGTTTGAGACAGCTGTTAAAATACCGTTTTCGCTTACTTTTACTATCGATTCGTCAGAACTTTTCCATGCAACCTTGTTGTCATACGCAAATTCCGGCATAATAACGGCGTCCAATATTTTATTTTCATCACCGACATTTATTGTCACATTATGCTCCGATAATGTCAGACTTTTTGCTTTACCGATTGACGTATCTTCATTTTTACTGCTGTCCTCGTTATATTCAATTTCTTGTGTCTTTGAACGCAAATTATCGTCTTCGAGCAAATATGACTTCACTGTATATTTGCCGTAACCGCTCACATTTTCAAAAGTTCCCGATGTTGAATTGTTTTTAAAACCGATAAGTTTATTATTCTCGTCATACAGTGCCACGCCAAACAGCTTACCGCCTTTATAATCGGCTGAATAACTTATTGCACCGTCACCGTCAATGCCTGTCATAAGACGTGATATGTACCCATCGGCTTCTTTCAATACAACATCATCAACATAAACGTCCGCTTTGTCCCACAAATTAAAATATGCTAAATAATCTTGAGTATTGTTACATTCAAATTCGATTTTATGCTTTGTCCAATCAGTATTTACCGATATTTCTTTCGTTTTTACTGGATAACTTCCCGGCCAATCCTGTGAACCGTCAAAGAAACCTACATTTACAATACAATCCTCTTTGGCTTTTATATAAAATTCAAGTGTGTATGTCACATTTCTTTTCAGTTCAACTCTCTGTGCAACAACGGCACTGTTGAAATGAAGTGCCTTTTCACCGCTGTGCACTTCATCTGTTGTACAATCGGCAGAGTTTTCATTTTCATAAACCCAACCGTCCCTACCTGAAAAACGCCAACCGTTTGTTCCGAGTAATTCAGTTTCAAAGCTATCATTTTTTATAAGATTTTCCGCCGCATATGCCGAAGTCGTGCATAACGCGGTTATCAGTAATGCAGTAACGATTTTTACTTTATTTTTCATTTAACAATCTCCTTTTGTATTCATTGTTAAAATTTTATCACATTTCTTTGAATTTTTAAAGAGTTTTTTGCAAAAAAAGAACGGATATAATTAAATATCCGTTCTTTAAATATCAGTTTTTTATAACAATTATTCAGTGAATATATATGTTTCTCCTGCACTTGCATTTTCAATAGTATACTTGCCGTCTACAAACTTTATATTCTCACCGTTTAATTTTAATATATTATCTTTTTCGTAACCGATTGTAATATTACCGTCAACAGTCGGTGTAATCTTTATTTCCGTTGCTTTATTATCACTCCATTTAATAGATACTTCTGCACCGTTTTTAGCCTTAATACCGCTTATTTCACCGCTATTCCATTCTGTAGGCAATGCAGGAAGTATGTAAACAGTTCCCGTCTGTGACTGCATAAGAAGTTCCATAACACCTGCCGCCGAACCGAAATTACCGTCTATCTGGAACGGTGCGTGTGTATCAAACAAATTAGCATATGTTTTTTGTGCTAATTGATAACGGAATAATTCAAGTGCTTTATCGCCGTCAAGACATCTCGCCCAAAGTAAGAATTTATTCGAGCATGACCAACCTGTTGAATCATCACCTCTGTTTTCAAGTACTACTTTCGCACCGTTTAACAATTCCGGTGTGTCACGATTTATAAGTGTTCCCGGGTACAAACCAACAAGATGTGAAATATGTCTGTGTACAGGGTCACCCAACGTTTTTCCGTTTGCGTCTGTATTATAGCTTGTTTCTTCTTTCCATTCCTTAATCTGTCCGTCACCACCTATTTCCACAGGTATTTCAAGATGATTTCTTATTTCTTTCCACGCACTCACCTTATCGGTATCAACACCTAATATTTCTGCCGCTTTTATAGTATAATCGTACATACCCGCAACAAGCTGTAAGTCATATTTTATACCTTCCTCTGTTGGTCCTTGCTCCGGTGAACGACCTTCCCAAGTAGTATAATAATATCCGTCAGGATACTTCTCAGTATCTGTTGTAGTTCTGCGTTGATTTTGATAGAAATACTGCGTATAGAAATTTGCCGCTTTTCGCATTATCGGATATAATTCGTCCGCCAAAAGTTGTTTATTGCCCGAAGTCTGATACAAATCCCACAGATTATACATAAGCCATGCGGTATTACCTGCCGACTGAATATTTGTTGAGCCTGTCATATCTGTTGTTCCCATTATTGCTTGCTTTGTGTGCATAATAAATACATCATCTTTATCATCTGCACTGTCTGTAAACGTCATCTTGCCGTTTTCAAACGTATATGATTTCGGAGTAACTTTATACATATTTTTAGCCGTTATACGCCCTGCCGGAATTTGTGAATTAAACCAACCTATCAGTGATTTACCACTGTCAAGAAGATTTGCACCGCCTGCAAACCAATAGTTCATTTCCATATTGATATTAATACAGTAACACGAACCCCATATTTCAGCGGTTGACTGACACCACTTACCTTGAAGTGTTGACGGCATAGTTGTAGAACGCGATGATGAAATCATTAAATATCTTGCATAATTGTAATGAAGTTCTTCAAGATGCTTATTTAGATTTGCATACGCACTTTCATCATATGAAACGACTGTCTTATTATCAACAGATTTTGTGGTTACTGTGTTTTTATATGATAATTGCAATTCATTTGTAGGTACTGAACATATTTCATTATTATCCGTCAAACTAAATTGTACTTTGTCGAATTGCTCTTTATAATCTTTTATATGTTCATTTTTCAATTCTTCATAAGTTAATTCAGACGCACCTTGTATTCTTTTTTCTGCTTTTTCGACAGCCGCTTTAACTCCTTGTGTATTCTTATACGGTGTTTTTGACATATTGACAGTTCCGTCTGCATTAAGTTCAAACTGAGTCGGGTCATAATCCGTTGCCACCGCTACAAGTATTGTTACACCTGTACTGTCAGATACATTAACCGAATTATATCCGTCTGTCACTGTACCGTCATCGGCAATAACTTTTATAATAGTGCAATATTCCAAATCGGATTCTTGATTCCATGCCGCATTACCGCCCGATGAATACGGTTCACTGTCTTTTAATTTACCGACAATTTTAATCTCACCGTTATTTACAGTTACATTACCCGGGTGCATTGAAACAGGTTTTACGTCAAAATTCAAATCATCACCTGTGTAACGGAATACAAGTACTTCTTTAGGATAGCTTGCGAAATATTCTCGATTGAAATTTTTATTATCATATTCGTATCTCACATGAGCAACAGATTCGTCAAGGTTGAGGTCACGGTAATAATTATTGACAGTCGCACCTTTCTGCATATTGAAATCAACAAAAATATTACCGACGCTCATATAACCGTTTATGCCTTCACTCATTTTACTGTTTACAGTATTTGAATTAACCCCTGTTTGAGTTCCTCTGTATCCTGCCGCCCAGAAAGTTTCTTCATTTATCTGAATTTGGTCTTTGTCAGGAAGTCCGAAAATCATACCGCCCATATATCCGTTTCCGATAGGCAATGCTTGTTGCTCCCAATCCGCACCGTCACGAGCGTAGATACTGTTATTTGCCCCATTGGCACTTGCAAGAAACGCACCTGTCTTGTACCATAGTGCATTATCGGCAGTTGCACCTTGATAATTATTGTCATATGTATAATTTACATTCAAAGTTGATACATCAACTAAATTCGGATCAATTCCATACGGTACACTACTTGGTGATATGACACCTGCACCCATACCAAGTCCCGATTTTGCACCTGTCAACCAATCTGAAACAAGAGGAATGTTTGAATACTCTCCTGTGGTTGTACTGAATATTTCATCAGATACAACTTCGCCTATTTTATAATCTTCGTTTTCACTTATCTTTGTTAATGCAGTTGCCAAAGGTGTCATATTGTCACTCCATAATAAAATCTTTATATCAGCTCCGTTTATTATTTTAATATCCGATAAGTCAATTTTATTTTTGCCTTTTTGAAGTTTTACTTCTTTATCGTTTATTTGCTTTAATATTCCGTCTTTATATTGAGCCATTATAAGCGTTGCATTTGTTTCGGTTTCGCTCTTATTTTGCATTATAGTAGTTGTATTCAAATTTTCATCAATCTTTGTGACATTTACAATGTCATATTCATTATCGCTTGCTGAATACTCATCATTTGTTTTTGCTATATATACCTTTACAAATGATGCTTTTTCAAAAGCAATATCAGTGTTTATCTTCTGTACTCCGTCAGTCAATTCACCGATAGCAATTTTGTTTTCTTTGATTAGCTTTTTATTTTCATCAAATACTTTCACAACGGCAATATAGTCGTTTGTACTGTCGATTTTTTTATCAACAATTATTCCGTCTATACCTCTTGCATTTTTTACATCTGTTTCACCGTTTTTCAATAACAAACCTTTTACTTCATACGGACAATTTTCAGAATTGTTTGTTCTGACTGTCACTTCAAGTTCATCAATTACTTCCGACGTTTGAACAGATGATACGGTAAGCGTTGCTTTGATTTTCACAATACCGTCAGCAGCACTGTCTGAAACAGTAAGTGTACCGTCGTTTGATATTGACACTCCTTCCGTATTATCGACTATCTCCCATTTTGTATCACGAGCAGGAATAACCACACCGTCTGCGATTGGAATTGCAATATACTTTGATGTTCCGCTATGTACGACTTCATCACCGTAAATTTCAACTGCATTCGCATTACCGAGTGACTTAAGTACTAAATTTATAAATTTCTTTATTCCGCCACATTCTGCCGAAACTGTTACTGTTCCGGCAGTTGCAGACGGAGTAATTGAGAGAGAACCATTATTATCTATTGATACACCGTTATATCCGTTTACCGAATAAGTGATATTTGCCGTTGTATCCTCACTTCCTTTTGAAACAATCTCTGATTTGTCTTTTTCTGTTGTAATGCTCTTATAAACTTTCGCAGTATACTGAACTGTTTGATTTTCTGATGTTATATACTGTTCAGTTGTGTCAGATGTAATTTCCAACATATCTGCCGTATCTGTAATTTCAATTTTTGAAATTGCTATTGAGCTCCATTTTCCAAAAGCAAAATCAATCTGCGATGTTTGATTAGATAATTTTACTGTTGTTGTGTACCACTTGTCAAATTCACAATTTGATTGTACATCTATTTTTTCACCGTCGATTGACATTGTGTTTTCATTACCTGCACTTCTGTTTGTACTTCCGTTATTTGTCGAAGTCGGTTTTGCATATGTTATTTTTATGTATTTTTCCGACTCTATCGGATTGTCAAATTTAAGCGTCATTGATGTGTTGCTGTTTCCACCCGTACCCATAAACAAATAATATCCGTTATCACTAAGTCCTGTTCCAAGCGGATAATAGCCTGTTCCTGTTTTCGTTGATGAGTCCATTATTACAACATTACTGTAATTTGAACCGCTTGTCGATACACTCAATCCTGTATCGGCAATCTTTGTTTCAGATAATGATGATGTGTTAAACGTTTTTATCTGATTGAATTTGTTACCAAAAGTATATGTCGGATTTTCTACCGGCTTTGGCTTTTCTTCATTGTTCTTTTCAACAGTATATGTATTTGACAAATCGTCTGTTGATACTGTAAATGTATTTGATGTGGCATTTCTCACACCAATTTCTTTTTCTGTTGTTGCTTTATAACTGCCCTCTGCTAAATAAACAACAACGTTTCCGTCTTTATCAGTTGTATGTTTTGTTGTCTGATATTCTGTTGCACCGACTGCCTCTATTGTCACTTCCATATCCGCACAAGGTTCTCCGTTGCAAGTATATGAAAGTGTTACCATTTTGCCAGGTTGAATAATTAGTTTAGGAGGGTTTTCACTGTTTTTACCTGACAAAGTTACATCAGAGGCATAATCTGAGGCTATGCCTATACCTATTTCATTTCCGGAATATTTTCTTAAATACTCCGTTATATCTATTTCAGAATAATTGCCTACCGGAAATACACTTGCAGTATTTGAATTTATCTTTGTTATTTCTTTTGTAGGATTATATGCTATATCGCCGTATATCGCAGTATTGTCCCAATCTGTTCCTATATCCGAAATTGTTATATTACCGTTTCTATCTCTACCGATACTATTTCCGTAAACCGCCAACTTTGCAGATACTATTTTTGAAAAATCATAATTTTCCAAGTCAAATTCAACAAGACCATATGATGTATTATCCGTGTTTCCGTTTTTCCAACTGTTGACATACATTGTACCGTCTGATGCGGTTTTAGTTACATTATTCAAATCGGCTGAATCCTTTGCATTTATTTCAAAAGATTCTGTAACAGGAATTTTATTTTCATATTCCGCAATTACATTATAAAATGACAATACACTTTCATTCGTTTTTTCATCTACAAGTGTAGGCGTAAATCTCTTGCCGTACATACAATCAACCGCTATAACACCCGCTAAATCTTCTTCTGTTGTAATTACAACAGATTTTTTATCAGCTTGAATTTCGGCACTTTTTATTGTCATTTCTGTACCTTTATCTTTATTTGATGCAGTAACTTTTCGGCTTGCACCTTTTCTTACCGTAAATTCTTTTGTTAAATCACCTAAAGGAATTTTGTAGCCTCCTCCAGATACATTTGTAATTCCTATACGTTTTGTTCCTGTGGCAACTTTCAATCCGTCGGTATTTTTAAATGTTAATGTTATTTCATTATCGCCGGTAACTTTTGCCGTATCTATCTGTGCATTTTCATATGATACAGATTCATCTCCGTAAACAACCGCTTCTGCGACTTTCGCCCATTTTGCACCAAGTTTCACATTTGATGCGGCATTATTATGAATAGTATCGCCGAGTTCTAATTCACCTGTACCAACAACATAAACATTGTCATATAAACTTTCGTTCTGACGTTGAATATCTTTTACATATGACCACGCATCATAATAACCTTGTGAACTGTTACTGTCTTGATTTGCGTCATTTAATTGTGTCGTGATTATAGGTGTATTTTCATTGAAGAAATCACGCATTGTATCAAATACTTTTTGTTGCAAATTTTTATAATCATATGCGTAGTTTTCATTTATCGCATCGTTACACCCTTGATACCATAAAATACCCTTAATATTTTTTGACGGCATTTTATCAAAGCATGATTTTAGTGCATTAAATAAATATCCGCTGTTTGCGTCATTTCTGATTCCGTCTATCCATTGCCAAATGTTCGTACCGCCTACTGATGTTTGAACAACGCCAATCGGTACATTTTCTTTTTCGCTAATTTCTCTTGCAAAACTTGTTACCGGCGATGTTCTTACTCCCGTTTTAAAGAAACGACCTTCTCCTGCCGGATGTGACATCTGTTGCCATGTACAATCTTCAGCATAAATTATGTGCATATTTTCATTTATCGGGTCATCATCTTCCGGTGAAAAATCATCTGTAACAGCACCCATATCCGTCATATTAGACTGTCCTGCCGCTACCCAAACATCTCCAATACCGACTTTTTCATACTTTGCAACCTCTCCCTTGTTCGATGTTACAGTTATATCATAAAGTCCTGTATCAAGAGTTTTAGTATATTCAAATTCATTACCAGAAACCGTAACACTTTCTTCTGTTCCGTTAATATCGACACTGACAAATGTTTCGTTTTCGGTTTTTCCCTTTATTTTTATTTCTGCTTTATTATTTTCATCTCTTTGATAAATTTGATATGACATAGGAGCAGATGTAATGGCAACGCCGTTCTTATATTCAAGTTCCGCATTAAGAGAAGCCACTACCGTTTCCCCGTTTAAAACTTCAACTTCTTCGCAATTTCGTACATGTTTAAATTCTATTGTACCGTTTTCATCGGCTACAACGGTTTCATTTTTTAAAACAGTTCCGTCCTTTAAAATCTGATTTACTGTATAACTCGTGTTTGGTGATAATCCTTTTGTTCTGAAAACAGGTTGATTAATTCTCATTCCCTGAATAACATTCGGAATTTCATCAATCGTTTTTTCAGCTGTATCATCTCCGTAACACGTCTGTGAACCGACTACATTCTGATGTGTAAAATACGGTGTTTGCTCTGCTTTTACAGGTAATATACCTATTGAAGTGCAAAGCATTGACGCCGACAGTATACACGAAATCAATTTCTTTTTCATCGTTCATTCCTCCCTAAACATTTTATCTGTTAATTGTATTTTAACATAGCCAATATCGTTTTGTGTATCTAAAAGTCACATCTTTTTATCAAAAAGTCAGATATATATATTTACAAAACAATTAATATTTCTTATAATACTTTTAGGGGTGATACATATGGGAGAAAATCCACACAGTCAAAATCAACTGCTTAATCAATACATTTCAAAATTAGAAATACGCTTTATTTTAATAGACAACGGCTTATGTCCCGATTGGTCAAGAGAAGAACATACTCGTATGAGAGATTGTTTTTATTTGATATTAGACGGTCAAGGTAAGATAACGGTAAACGGTGAAGAATTTTATCCAAAGAAAGACGATATGGTACTGTTGCCGAAAAATTCAAGGGTATCGCTATACTCCGAAAACGAAACTTGCTACAATAAATATTGGTGCGACTTTTCCGCAACAATTAACGGCAAGTCGTTATTTGATATAATTGATTTTCCGTATGTTGTTCATATTGAAAATCCAGACTATGTAAAGTCGCTCTTTAATAAATTAAGCGAACTCAGATTAAAAAATGACGCAGTATCGGCTCTGATGATAAAATCAATTTTAATTGAGCTTTTAGCAATATTTTTGAGTTGCGACAAAGCCAAACCACACGATGAAATACAAGATGATGAATTTGTCAAATTTATAAATGACTATATCAAAAATCATATTCATGAAAAGATTTCTGTAAAGTCGCTTTCAAATTTAATGGGATTTAATGAGAAATACTTTATATCGATTTTTAATAAACATTTCGGCATAACTCCCGCACTTTACATTAAACATATGCGTTTGGAAACCGCCAAATATGATTTACTGTATACAGACCATTCTATCGCCTTTATAGCCGATACAATAGGCTTTTCCACAATTCAAAAGCTATCTAAAGATTTTAAAGAATATACAGGCTTTACGCCAACCGAATTCAGGAAAACATTCAAATAGACCCATCATTTTTGATGGGTCTATTATTTTAATCATTAAAATTTTCTACAAATCGCATAAATACCGCTGCCGCCTCTGCTCTTGTGGCATTGTCTTTCGGATTAAGTGTTGTGTCTGTTTTTCCGACCATTAATCCGCTGCCTGCCGCCCATTGCATTGACGGAATTGCATATTCAGAAATATCGTTATAATCATCATATGAAAGTATATTTGTGTTATCTCCCACTTGTGTATCTATCTTCTTGTAATTTGCGTATCTGTACAAAATCGCTGCCATTTGTTCTCTTGTAATATCTGCGTTAGGATCAAATTCTGCTGCCGATATTCCTGCCACTATGCCGTTAGTGCTTGCCCAAGCAACTGCTTTTTCATAATATGCACCGCTTGGAACATCTTCAAATTTACATTCGCCTTCCTCTTTTTCACCGTCTATTCTATGTAGAATAGCAACAAACATTGCTCTTGAAAGTTTTGTGTTCGGCTCAAATGTTATATCCGTTATACCGACCATAAATTTATGCTCATAAACATATTTAACATTATCATAGAACCAATCTGTCTTTTCAACATCAATAAACGGTAAATCGGTTTTCTCGCCGAATATTACTTGAATTTCCATATTTTCAGATACCGATTTAACGGTATACACTTCAGCATTACTGCCAACGCTGACACCGTTTATAAGAATATCCTTTACCATATAGCCGTCATTCGGAACTGATGTTACAGTTACGCTTGTGCCGGCTTTAACTTCCGTACTTGACAATGTAACTTTTCCGTTTTCCGACGGTAGTAATGTTATCTTATATTTTGCCGAAGATGAGCCTCCACCCGAATGTTTGCCTGTGTTTTTAAAGGATTCCATAGCCTTATTTAATGCCGCAACACCTTGTGTATAATCGTCCTCTGTTGCGTTACTGTCATTAACAAGCTCCTGTGCTTTATTAATAGCCTCCTGCAAAGCATTCTTTTTACTGTCCGACGCATTAGGTGTATTGTCAAGAAGTTCTTGTGCCTCTTTAATCTTTTCTATCAAATCTTCTTTTGAATTGCCTGTTATCTCAATTACTGCATAATCAGAAAATCCGTCTTCTATATTCTTGTCTTCCGCAGTTTGAATATTTGCGGTATTCATTTTAACTTTTACCGCTGTTTCGCCCTTTGACAATGCGGTTATATCACCCTCATCAAGTGCGATATGATTTTTCTCGTACAACACACTCCAATCAATCATATCGTCACTTAATTCAAATTCTTTTCCGTCGTCAAGGACCGCAAAAGCCGAAAGCTTTGAATTTTGACCGCTTTTCATTGAAATCTTTTTCTCGCCATCAACAGTTTGAATATCCTCACCGTTATTTTTAAGTTCAATTTCTTTAATCGCAAAACTACCTTTACGCACCGCATATACCATAAGTTCGGTTACGTTGCCTGCGTTATCTACAGCTTTTAGCGTATGCAATTTATAATTTTCATAATCTGATAATTTTTTGGTAATACTGAAACTTCCGTTTTCATTAACCGTAATTCCGTCAGTTTCTCCATCTATTGTAAGAGTCGAAGATTTTTCTGTTAATCCCTCAATAGTGTAACTTCCGTCATCTTCGGTTATCACAGTATTCGCTCCAAATATTGCTGAAACATTTTCAACGCTTTCAGCTGATTTTTGCGAAAGCGACAATATAGGTGCTGATGTATCTATTGAGAATGCCAATCTCGCATCACTGTCGCCTATAATTGCATCTTTACCGCTTATATTGTCTTTTTTGCTCGTATAAGCTGTGAAATCAATTACATAATCGCCGTCCTCAAGGTCATCTAAAACAAACTTCCATTCTTTCTTAAATTTATTGTCACTGTATGCCTTTTGACCGTTTACCGACAATTCCATAAACACATCATTGTCAAATACATATTCAACAATAATATTATTGTCATTTATATATTCTTTTGTGCTGTCAAAGTTTGTTTTTACCTCTTTCAACTTTGGCATATCCTTTTCAGGCATTACAAGTTTATCCGATGAAACCACATCATCACCGTAATAATACCAAGTCTTATATTCATCAGAAGAATCCGATTTTCCGTATTCTTCACGTAGAGTTCTTACATTGACATAATATGTTTTGCCTGTTTCAAGATATGCCTCCTTGCCGAATACGAAGTTTGAGCCTTTTTCAAACTGACCTACATTATTACTTAGTACACTGCCATCCTCCGCAACAATTTCAGCTATATAATGCGTATAATCGGCATTTTCGGGATCTGTTACATTCACAAATATATTACCGTTACCACCGTAATTGATATGCACATTTGAAACTGACTTAGGAAGTTTCTTATTCTTGAATTTTACAGGTGTATCACTAATCGCAAGACTTATTCCGTCTGTTGTAGATACGGTTGTTACTGCGTAATACGTTCCGCTTTCAAATGTGTCCGGAAGTGTAATTTTTTCACTGCCGTTTTTTATTTCTGCGTCTGTTTTGTGAAGTATGTTAGTTCCTAACGAATCACCTTTGTTGTCACCTGTTTTGACTTTCTTCAAAACATCTTTGTCTTTCGTCAAATAAACGTCTATTGTCCCTTTTTTATCGGTACTTCCGCTCATTGTCCATGACGCTGTAAGTTCGGCAGAATCTTCCGATGAATGTGATATACTGCACGAATCTATACCTGCTATACCGTCAACACCGTTCATATTAAATGACTTGATTGTAATGTTAGGTGTTGTGTATCTTACAGTCCACTTACCGTTTATGATTTTATCCTTTTCCGTAACCGTTACATAAATATAATTGTCACCGTCACGGCGCTGTACAAGCATATTTCCGTTACCATTCCCATCGTCCAAAATTGTGTTTATTACGGCTCCGTCGGCATTTATAAGTGTAATTTCGCCTGCCTCAGGTGTGCCTGAACCTGTATAAGGTATTTCAAGCAATAATGCGTCTTGATTTTGAGCATTTTCTACATTTACACTTGCCTCTTTATATTCACTGCCGTCTGTCATCATACCTATCGGCTCAACAGACAATTCGTGTACATTAGTTCCGTAGTAGCCTGTTACGTCGTCAGAACTCATAAGGCTCATTGAGTTATTTTCGCCTCGCGGCGGTGCACTTAAATCTACATTCTTACCGAATGATACATTTTTACCCCAATAATATATTACACCGAAACGGATACCGATAATCTTGATATTTGCACCGATAAATTCATCAGATACAGCCGCCTCAACACCTGCAAGTTCTTTACCGCCCACAAGCGGAATACTGTCCGGTATGCAAATGCTTGCAAATATGTAGCCGTAGAAATAATCATCTGCAATATTTATTGTAATACCGCCTTTTATAAGTCCGTCTATAATACTTACATTACCGTAAAGATTAAGTTCCCAAGGCTCTATCCATCTTGCATTTATTCCTGCTTTCAAATCAAGCAAAGAATCCGATACTTTTAATTTCATATCGCCTTTAAGCGACAGTCCCTCAAGGCTTATTCTGGCATTAAAATCCCCCACAAGAGTACCTATAGCCTCAAGTCTTGTGAACAACAATATAGTAATCGGCGGAAGTTTGTCAAATTCACCGCCTATGGTATCGGCAAGTTCATTTATACCGCCGCCCAAGCCTGTCATAAACAATGCAGGCGGTGCAATAGGAATTTTCAGTCCGTCACGGATATAAAATTCGATTTTATCCGGTACTATAACATCTTTGTTTTTTACATTAACTTCTTTAAATGCAAGTATACCCTCACATTCAATAATCTTGATATTAAGACCTGCATTTAATTCGTATACATTGTCTATTGTGTTTATGGTAACGCTTGCATATATACCCGGTGCATTTGAAACAAGTGAACCTAAAACGTCTTTAGGCAATGCAAGCGACATTTTCGCGTCTATTCCTATAAAACCTGTACCTTCAACCTTTACAGCCTTTTCCTCAACCTTGCCTTTTTCACCGAAAAGTACATTATTTACTTCCGCAGATAAACTTCCCTCTGAAAGTTTGGTATCTTTTTTGATTTTGTCACCTGTAGACGTTTGTTTGGGTGTTTCATCAAAAAGACTTTCCATATCACCCGAAATATCTTCTTGGTCTGCCGTCAGACTTTCGTCAAACAAACTCTGCATTTCATCGGAAATATCCTCTTGATCTGCCGTCAAATCTTTGGTTTCTTGATTATTATTCTTCTTTGTTTTAATCGGCAGGCTGATGCTTCCGCCGAATCCTATACCGTATGTAACCATACCGTCGGAATTGTCATACCACTGTGAACTCATTTCACCGTATTTTAAATCTACCAAAAATCCGCCGACCGACTGAATCATAGTTGCCGCACCGTCAAGAGAAAGCTTTACGGGTTTATTGTCATTAGCAAAATAATCCGTCAATCTCTCACTGTCCAAAGTATACACAATGCCTTTATTAACGGTAAAGCTCCATTTACTTCTCCAAACGTTGATAGAATTTACAACCTTTAAAAGTCCGTCACCGTTTATTGTGTATGAACCGTTTTTCTCATAAATTTCAAGCGGTGTATCACCCTCGTATGACAGCATATTATTGATTACAACATCGCCGTCTGCCGTACTTGCCTGCCAATATCTCTCTTTATTATTGCCATCACCGCGTTCCATTTCTCGAACATTCGCACGAACGGTAAGCAATATTTCATTATCACAAATTGACTCTTTTTTCTCACCAAAATTATATTTAATCTTTGTCTTATTTAATTCGCCTGTTTTTTCAACTTCACCGTTATAAAACTTTAAATATTCACCCTCATTTGCAAAAGTGAAAAAGTCATAATCGGTATTATTCGATTTATCGGTTGTACGAACAAGTGCTATTGTTCCGTAAGATTTAAGTCTGTATTTTTCGTCTGCCGACACTTGAAGTTTATGTTCACAAGTTATTGATTTGCCGAATTCCTCTATTAAAATCGGATCTGTAAATTCAAACACTAATTCATAATATCCAACTTCAAGTTCTTCATCAGTCGAAAAACTCATATTTTCATACTCTTCGTCAAGAAAAGCTATGTTCTTCTTTTCTATCAAAACAGAATGATCGCTTGTTGTATGTTTAATTCTTAAATCCCAGCCTTGATTTGCCGAAAGTGCTTTAAATGCCGACATATTACCCGATACGGTAACGGCTTTTTCGCCGCCGGTCCATACGATTTCGGGATTAACTTTATTCATCTGCACTATCGGCACATTGCCTGTTACGGACTGCAATATAACATTTTTCTCTGCAGCCGTTTCGACTGTTTTTTGTGTTCCGTCCTCAAGGTTAGCCGTTGCGGTAAGTGATACATATACTCTGCCTGCCGTTAAGTCCGTCTGCGGAACAGCTTTAAACGTATACTTTTTTGTTATTATCTCTTTGCCTATTTCATCAAATGTGACTGTATCGTCGCCCGAAACAATCTCAAATTGACTGTTATCAACAGTTATATTGAGCATTGCCGAGCTTAGCATAACAGCGTCATCACCTGTATTGTCAATTTCAACCGTCACATCAAATTGCCCGTCATTTTTATATGTCTTTTTATCATCGGAAAGTTCAACTCTGCCTGCTGTTATATTTATTTGAGTTGCATCGTCTTTATCGTTCGAGAAGTTACCTACACCGTAAAGCATTTCACCTGTATAACTTCCGCCGCTTGCGATTGTTCTGTTTTCCCAATAAATTGCCGCCGCACTGTCCGGCTCTCTGTAATCGTTTGAATAATTAGTGAAATCGCAATAATTATCCGGTGTATATGTATATCTTGTATTTGCAAGATTTGCCCAATGACCGACTATGATACGATTTGCTTCACTGCCGCCGTTCCAGCCTTTTGTAAGAATATATGCAAGCTTTGTCGGGTTTGCAAGTGAATCGACACATCTTATTTGTGACGGTACATCATCACCCGAAAATTCAGTTTCCGTCATTGTCGGTCGAATTGCCTCATCTACAACAAAATACGGTGCGTCAATTTCATTTCCGAGTGCCGTATCCAAAAGCAAACGAACGCTTATATCTTCTTCAATGCCACTGTTATTCGTAACTTCAAACGAAATACCCGCATTACCTGTTATATCATTGTTTTCGTCAGTGCCGAGTGCAATTTTTAATGTCACCGTAACCCCCTTTATCGTCCAAGGTATAGTGATTAATCTGCCTTCTTCACTGACTACGGGAGTATCAAGATGTGAACTCATTCCGAAAAAGCCGTAATCCTGACCGAATATATAATCCTTATTACCTATTCTTACCGTAATAAAAGATGTTCCGTTACTTCTTTCTTTATCGTCAGAATACAAAAGCGGAATATTGTTATCAAGAATTTTTTTGGGATTACCCTCTTCGGTTTCTATTGCAAATCCGCCCGTATCGGCATTAAACGAATATGTAAGATAGCCGTTAGTTATGCTGTATATATTATCGTTTTCCCCCTCGGCAAATACGCCGAGAGGAAAAATTGATACAAACATAACCAGTGCTAACATTGATGAAATAATTCTTTTAAATGCTTTCATCGCTTTATACCATTCCTTTCTGTACCTTATAGGTACATTTTAAAATCCCCTAATTATACAGATAAACCTGTAAATTGAAATAATCACGTTTATCCGTCTGAACATAGAATGTATACCAACCTCTTTCAAGATTTGATACTTTAAATTCACCGTTCTCGTTCTTTGAAACCATAATTCCTTTTTTCTTCATCTGTCCTATTGTTTTAAGACCTTTTTGGTAACGTACATATGCCGTTGACGTATCGGAAAAATTCTTTAGACTGATTGCTATTTCATCACCCTCTACTTCACTTCGACCTGCATAATCAGGCAATTTGCCGTTTACAAGTGCCACCGTATCATACATACCTACAAGTCTTACACTACGTTTTACCTCTGTCGTATTATGCGCATTATCCGATACTTCGTATGTTATCGTATACGGAATACTTGAATCGAACACGTTTTGAGTTATATCATCGGGATTAAATCCACCCCAATCTTTTATTATAACTCTGTCATTCAAATCAGTGCCTTTTGCAAATTCATCATACGCCTTAAACGCAACATTCGGTTTTGTTAAATAATCTTTACTGTACGTTTCACCCATTGCGGTATTTTCATAGAATATAAGTTCATTTTTTCCGAGTAAATCAATAACAGGCGGTGTTTTATCAATAACTTCAACGTCAACTCCGTATATATCCGTTAAACGATTGTTCTTTTCCATATTGAATATATACATTCCGTTGTCAGTATACACCTTTTCGTTTTCAGTCTTATATTCATCATTGCTGCCCAACTGGTGTGTATCGGAATCCGTTACAACCGTCACAGTAACGTCTTGATTTGTTATCGGATGTATATCGGAAGCAAAAACATATCCCGCTTCACCGTTTGGAGTAACGGTCTTTTGCATTGATTTTTTCTGCCATACACCGTTTTCCAATACATCATACGCATAACTCCATCTGATTTCCGTAATCTTCGGAGCAACAGTATCTATATCTTTTATTTCCAATGTCAAGTATGACGATATACCTTCATCATCATAAACTTTAAACGTGTAAATACCGTTTTCGTAGAATACATATTCCGCTTTATCCGCAACTTGTGCTATACCGCCGTAATTTACTGTCACATCTGCAAGTTCACGTCTTTTATCTATCACATTACCGGCAGTGTCAACGGCTTTTTCAAACTTAACCGTAACCTCCGTTTTTTCCGGATTTACTTCGGTTATCGCGGTAAGTGACGGAGGTGTTTTGTCGATATTATCAACAGTTACAATATCACTGCCCTCATTGCCGTAATCGTCTTTAAAGAACACACTTATCGAACCCAATTCTGTAAATGTGATAACCGATGTCGAATAATTAATACTGTATTGTGAATTTGTTATACTTCCAATCGGCTCTGCCGATGTTATGTGAACATTCGGTTTTGAGAACTGCAATGTCGCACTCACACTCTTTGAAGTGATTTCATTCGTGCTGAGCGTGCAACTTGTAACCGTCGGTGCGTTATTGTCAATATTACTTACATTAAAGTTTTTAACCGCTTTGTTGCCGACTTTATCATACATTACAATACTGTAAGCACCGTTCTCGGATATTTGAGCGGTATACTCGCCGCTATTTGTAACGCTTATTTCACCTTTCTTACTTAAAAGCTTAACTTCACCGACACCGCTTTGGTTATCTGTTGCGGTAATAGTCAAGGTAACAGGTTTGTTTGTCTTTGCCATACTTGAAAGAGCATATTCAATCGTTCCGCTTGTTTCGTCAAAGTTTTCGTATTCGATATTCACTTCCGACTTATAACCGTATTTATCTTTTAAATTGAATGTGAAATGTTCTTCATATGAATCAAGTATTTTTTCAAAAGAACCGTTGTTATTTCTAACTCTAAGCTCTCTTTCCACACCTCGGTCTTGAGGAGTTATTACGGCTTTAACCCGTCTGTAATATGCCGTTGTATCAGTAATTTCCTGCCACTCGCCGTTATTATCTTCATAATAATATTGAAGTGTATAGTCCTTATCTTCGCCTTGCTCTATCGGCATTTTGTAGATACAGTCAAGAGTTGTAATACTTTCCAATTCCGTCACGAATACATACGAGCAATCGCCTGCACCGTTATAGCACCTTATTGCATCCATAGAGTCATTGTCGGTAAACGTATACTTTATCGTCTTTACACCCTTAGGATCACTGTCGCCGAAAAATTCAACAGTTACAGGGTGTCCGTATTCATTTCCGTCCCAAGTCCATGAATTTTCCGTATAATCAATATAGTTACCGTCTGAATCCTTTAACGGAACTTTGACAGACACAGGTACTTCATTCTTTTCGTCCCATATTTCGCCCAATACAATTTCTTCTATTCCAGAATCTTTATCTTGCAAAGTTGCGGTAAATGTTACATTACCCGGAGTATACGTTTTTAATATTCGGTCATTGTCATATAGACTATTGTTGACCTTTATAATTTCAGGACTGTACTGAAATTCAAAATCAGGCGGTGTATTGTCGATGTTGTCTATTATCGCCGTTGCTATGCTCCAAGTAGACTCGTCACTGCCTTCTTCAAATAAATTGACGTCTGCAGTTCTTTCGTTACTTGTTACTATTTCACCGGCTGTACCCGGTTCATACATTGTATTTACAAAATAAATAAGTTTTGTATAACCCTCACCACTTTGTGATTTATATTGTTTAGAGTCATATTCGTTAAAATTCAATCCGTTGTTTACAGAATCGTCCTCAATAGGCTTTAAAAGCATACCTGCGTCAATAGGTTCAACCACAACGGTAGTGCTGTAAGAATTCCAATCTTCATCAACTACATTACATCCTGTCATTTTACCGTCGGCAATCGGTTTATCCCCCGTATAAGTAGTCGCTTTAACACCGCTAAGATTATCGAACTCAACCTTATCGCTCGTGATTTCTAAATCAAAGACTTTTCCTCTGCCTATATCGTCAACCGCATATACTTTATAATTGCCGTTTGCGGTTATGGTAAATGATTGCGATTGTGCAAATATCAATGCATTTTGCTTTGCTATTTCAAGATTTGTTTCGTCTAAGGTCTTACCGTCATCACTGTCGGCAACTGACACGATTTTTGATTGCGGAAGTATATACACCGGCATATTGAAATTTAGTTTTACAATAGATTTTTGTCCTGCTTTTTTCGGTGCAACCGTATAATCAAGTTTTAATTCAGTATCTTGCACCGACATTATTTTATCAAAAATAACATCTGTACTGTTTCCTACACTGTCCGTCATACGAATACCAACATAATAATTCTCGGTTGTTCCTGCAATATTAACAGTATAAGTCAGGTTCTTTTCATTCTCCCACTTTGCATCAACCGAACTTGTTTGACTTACATTAATTATGCTGTTATCATAGCTTTCAAGATAGCTGTCTTTTATCTTTCCGTCAGACATTGCACTGTTGTATTCGCTTTCAGGAATAAACGCAAACTGCACTTCGTCTTCTTTTGCGTCATTAATGTTTACTACCACTTTACTGTCTTTTCTGTCACCGCTCATAACTTCGCTAACTTCAATATTAGCGGTCGGTGCATCGGTATCAATACCGTTTATAACAAGCGGTATATCCGTTTTGTTACCTGCTAAATCAATCGCTGTAAGAGTTGTATCAACATTTTTGTTTACGGTTATATCGAAAACGTTATCTTCTTCCGAATTGCTTACTTCAACGTCACTGCTGTTGCTTACAAGTTTCAAATCGGAATCAATATTATCTGTAAGATAAACTTTGCCTTTTATACTTTCGGAGATATGTTCGTTGTTTATAACCGTTCTTGTTTGTGGCGGTGTTTCATCAAAGAAGAATGTAAATTCACTTGTCTGTACAGTGTTTATATTAATCTTGGCTGTGTCGATATTATCCGCACAAATTGCAGTCTGTACATAGAAAGTATTTTCACCGTCTGCCAACGCTATAATCGGTGAATCAGATTCAATGCTTGCAGTTAAACCGGTATCGGTTTTATTAACCGCCCCTGCCTTTATCCATTCACCATACGTATCAACCGTATTGCTTACTCTGTAATATAAATTCTGATTTTCTGTATTGTCTGCATTTTTGAAATCTTCGCTTACATCAATCTTTAATTTATAATCTTCCGACGAAATTAAAGGCTTATCTCTATACGTCAAATCGGTAATCAAACTTACGTCTGTTGTCGGCATTGAATTTCTGATATAGAATGTATCTGATTTTGCCGTAGCCTCTAAACCGTTTTTATCCGTCATTCTTACAGAAAGTGCATATGCGCCGCTCGGAATATCGCTGATATGGATATTTTGCGAAATAGCGTCACCTGTCACATCAAGCATAAATTCCTCTAAACCTTCTATCGCAGAACCGTCCGGGTTCACCACTTTCGCATATCCGTCTTTAATTCCCGACAAGTCACTTCCTATAACGGAAATCGTTTGATTTTCACTGTATGTACCGACATTCAACGGCTTAATACTGATTTTAGGTGCTGAATTGTCAAACGCAAAATATCGTTCTACTTCCACCTTATTAGCCTTACCAGACGGAGGTATAACTGTACATATCAATTTATATGTTCCGTCTAAATTTGACGTTTGAATATCGGCTGATGTATCTATACTTTTGCCGTTATACTTCGTGTCATTCGTAATAAACTCACCTTTACTGTCCTGCCATTTGTAATAAACAGTATTTTGAGATTTTGTTGTAAGGACTATATTATAATTTGAATGCGGAATTGATGTATCGCTTGTGGTATCAATACTGCATTTAGTCGTTTCATTTGTGATATTTATATCTTTGTAGGACATTTCCGTTTTATTACCGAAATCATCTTCGGCAAAATAAATTAATGTACCTTCAAAGTTACTGCCTTCTTCAACCTCAATATACGCTGATGCAGTTTTGCCGTTTTCGGTGTCACTCTGATTTATAAATGCCCACTTATCAAGTAAACTGCTTATTGTACCGCTCGTTTGTTGTTCGGCTTTGCTCTTATCAAAAGCAGGTGCATTTATACGGTCTTTTGTAAAGCAATAATACAGCTTACCCGTTCCCGACATATCGGTAATTGTTACATCATAGGTATTGCCCTTACTTCCGTCCGAATTCTGCAAACCTCCTTTTTCTGTAATTGTAATTTCAGGGGCTTTGTTGTCAAGGTGAATGTTTTCTACGACTGTAGACAGTTCGTTACCCGCATTATCCCGACCTGTAAGTTTAAGATTAAATATTCCCTCTATCTTTTCACCTAATGCCAATGTTACGTTTCCTGTGCTTGATTCTGTTGCAGGGACCTCCTGCTTGGTTGACACATTACTCTTGCCTTTATAATCACAAATCTTTACGGTATTGCCTTTACTGTCACGCAATTCCATTGAATAACTTCCATCAGTCGCTTTACCGTCTGATGATGTTGTGTTTAATGTTTCTGACGGAGTTGAACTGAATGTTACAGTCTTGTGCCAATCTCCTACCTTATCATTGTTTAAAGCCGATAATTTCACTGTCGGATCTACCGCGTCAATCTTATGCTTTGATGACAAATAGCTGTATTCCACCTTTTTATTAGCCTCATCCCACAACATAAATTGTGAATCGCTTATAGTTTTTAATTTTGCATTACTTAATTCAAGTTTTAATCCGCCGTTAGCCGAATCCATACCGCTTGTATATGGGAACGTCAATTTAAACTTACCGTTACTTATCCTTACTTTCTTTGCT
Source organism: Hominilimicola fabiformis (assembly GCF_020687385.1). Classification (NCBI taxonomy): domain Bacteria; kingdom Bacillati; phylum Bacillota; class Clostridia; order Eubacteriales; family Oscillospiraceae; genus Hominilimicola; species Hominilimicola fabiformis. Next base: position 55,495 of record NZ_JAJEQM010000007.1, on the reverse strand, counting down.
GTTGACTCTATCTTTTTACCTGTATTACCAAGCGTTAGAGTTGCTTTGTCAAATGTGATACTTGCACCTGTAAGACTGACTGACGATAAATTGTTATTATGACCGCCTGTCTTAATTGACGCAGTAACGGTAATTGTCTGCTTTCCTTCAGAATTCTTTTTTACATTATTATAAAACAGATTATCTGCATTATAATTTTTATCAGCTGTATTAGGTATTTGATAGTTACCGCTAAATTCAACACTGCCGATTGAAAACGCATTTCTGACAATCGTTAAAGTTTTGACATAATCTTCATAGCTGTAATATTTAAGCCATGGAATGTTTTTAACTGTTCTTTCCTTGTTGCATGTGGTATCTTCCGGGAATTTCAATGTTGATTTAATAGTGATTTTGTTTATATTATTGTTATTCATATACGACATAAGTTTTGATTTGTTTATATCAAAACCACGATTGCTGCTTTTTTCCGTAATGCAACCATTACTGATCAGTGCTTTTTTATTAACTGTTATATTCTCGCCTTTTCCCGAAACGTCAAATGTAAACGTAGGTGCGTCACTCATATCCATACAGTAATATTCTTTATTATCGTTTAAGATATCATTGTATTGGTCACCTACATATCCGTTATATTCATATGCAACGCTGTCTTTTTCACCTGTCGGATTAAGATACATTGTACTTCCGAAATCATCGAAGTTTCCGACAGTTTTCAGGCGTCTTTTTGTATTAACATTAATACTGTATGTGGTACTTCTCTTTTTATTTTTTTCAATCCAAAGACCGTCTTTTGTACCGGTTCCGTCCGGATAAATCTCATCTATAATCCATCTATATGAGTCGCTTCCCTTTTTAGCCACTCCCAGACTCACATATAATATTTTAAATGCGTCCGTTGTAACGTTTTCAATAGTCACTTTATCAAGAGTCCAAGGAGCTCTTGAAGATGTGTGTGTAGTTTCTGACATTTCGCCAGATGTTTTTGTATTCTGCAAAGTAAAAACTTCTTCATCTTCCCCATTGAAATACAAATATCCTTTAATATTTCCATCCTTACTTTTTGAATCTTTTGCGTCACTTATTTGTACTTTAAGGCAATATGTCCATTCTTGAGCAGCCGCCGATACAGGCATACACGTTATCAAAGACATAAATATGCACATTGCCATAATTGTACTTAACCATCTTTTGATTTTCATAAAATTCCCCGCCTTTCAATTTTATTTTTTAGACAATACCGAAATCACCGATAATTTTAACGCCTCCATTTCCGCTTTCAAGTAGTATTCGTCTTCAAACATTGCATAATGCACTGTTGCCCGAACAAAAATAAATATGAAACCTGTAAGTATGTCAACAGGTATTCCGAGTTTGGGAGATAATTGTTTGGCGTATTCGGTATATCGCATACTAACGCCCTTAAAAAAATTTTTCCCATACTCAACATATTTGGGATGTGTGTATACTTGATACATAAGGCGATATTTTTTGCCGTGTTTTTGAGCCGACCATTTTGGAATTTCACTTATGAACCGCATTATATCCTGCGGATTTTTCGGTGACAGTTCCATAAAATCGTCCTCAACTTTTGTCATACAATACGCAGTTGACTGAATTATAAGTTCATCAACATTATTGAAATAGCTGTACAAATTAGCCGACGTCATACCACAATACTTACCAAGTTCCTTAATCCCTGTGTTTCTGAGTCCGTTGTCACAATAACACTCAAAACACTTTTCCATAATTTCCTTTTTCTTTTCTTCTTTGTATTCTTGTGTTCTCATATTAAATTTTTCCCCTAAAAAATATTAATCAGTTACTGATTGATAAGTAAATTATACCTTGTTTTTATTTCATTGTCAATATTTACAATAAAAAAAGATAGCATAAAACAGCAATCATACCATTCTATGCTATTATATAAAAAAGCGACACTTATTAATACAAGTGTCGCTAAAACCTGTCGACATTTTGTTGACAGGCTCTTTTTATCTTTCAACAGTCTTACTTTCTACATTACACAACGGTTTTAAATTTCTGTTCCACAACATCGCCTTTATCGTGTAACTCTTGCTTTCGTTTTTGATATTTATATTATCTCTGTTTTTGTCGCTTATCGCAACCACATTACCTCTGTCATCATATACGGCAACATAAACTTTGCATTTGCAATATCTGTTCTGTATTCAACATCATACTTTAACATTGAATTTTCTATCGTACCGTCTACTTTTGAGATATAGTTCTTACTGTCGGCTTCTGTTCCGTCAGCATATGTTTCAAAATTAATATTCTCTACAAATACGCCGTAATACGGTGCGTCCGGCGTATATTTTTCCGTACAGCCTTTAGCCGAAATATTAAATTTATTCTCTTTTGGGTATGGCACAGACACAATATATTTGCCGAATCTGTCAGTGGAAACGTTATATTTTTCACCGTTTACCGTAAATGTTATTTCTGTATTTTTAACAATGCCTTTATCATTGCTGACTGTACCTGTTATATTAATTTTGTCGCTTGCATTCGTGTTGTATTTCATTGCTTTTTGTCCGTCAACTGCTTTTCCGTCAAAATCAAATATAGTCGAATTCGGCACAACATTGCCTTGAGTTGTATCGGTTGCCTCATCTATCGCCCAACCGATTTTACCCGTTCCGCCGTCATATACCATTACCGGATCCCAATACAAATCACCTATACATCTGCCGCCAAGCACCTGTTTCAGCTTTGCATACAATTCCGTCAAAAACGCTCTTTGTCCCGATTGAGTTTCACCGTAAATATTTTGATAATATCCACTGTCCTGAAGTTGACCGTCCCAACCGTCAGGCTTTGTTTCATTCCAGTTGTAACCAGTTTCCATTATTATAACATCTTTATCATAACGATTTATAAGTGTATTGAATTCATTCACAACATCATCAATCGAAATCGACTTAGTGTAATACGGATAATACGAAACACCGATTACGTCAAAATCAATATTTGCAAGCGCATTAATAAAGGTCTTTCTTCTGCTCAAAAGTTCACCGCCGTGGTCACTGTGAAGAACGATTTTACTTTCCGGTGACGTTTCGCGAACAGCCCTTGCACCTGCATTTACAAAACGGGTAAGATAATCACTTTTGTTATAGAACCCGTTATTGTTCTTATGGTTGTTGTAAAGCAATCCGTACTGCATTTCGTTGCCTATCGAAACATATTCAGGACAAGTTCCCTGTTCGATTAATTTAAGCATCATATCCTTTGTAAATTCGTATATTTTACCCTCAAGATATGTTGCAAGCTCATCACCCGTTAGATTATTCTCCTCAATATACGGACGCCAATCATATGGAATAAGCTGATTTTCACCGTCCGACCAAGTATCAGAATATGCAAATGTAAATTCTATCTGCATACCTTTATCCTTTGCACGTCTTGCCATTGCCAGACAGTCGTCGGGATCTTGATAGCCTTCAGGCAAATAATACTCGTTTCCGTGACCTTTTCCCGGATTGTTTAAAACTCTGATTCTTGCAAAATTAAAGCCGTTTTCAGCCATAATTTGAAGTGCGTCACCCTCTTGACCGTTTTCGTCATAGAATTTGCCGCCCCTGTCTTCTACATATGTAAGCTTTGAAATTTCTCCGCCTTTTAAGAAAGGTATTCTGCTCTCCTCCGACTTTGCAAAAGACAATTTGTCAAGAGTAAGATTTTGCGAGCCTTTTATATAAAGTCCTATATCACATTTTCCGTCCTCGACGATAATTCCCGGCACTGTAACCTTGCTTTCATTGTCACTTATCGGTATTGACGTTGACGCCATTGTGTGACCGTTTGTTTTGGCATACAAATAGCAAATACCGTCCGTTGTGTCGTTAGTCAAATACGCATTTAGTGTATATGTTCCGTTTTCCATATTTCCGACCGTTTGACTGATTTGTGCCTCGTAATCTGTACCGCTTGCGTTTAACTTACCGTCAGATACTGTCATATTTTCACTGTTTGTAATAGTCCAATTTGCATCACCGTCAGAAAATGACGCATTTTTTATTGCATTATCATCATCACCTATTACAATCTTCGGTGCATTACCGCTGTTTGTACATGAACCGATGTTCCAGTTTGTGTTGTTGTTCTGCGACTTAACGTCTATTCTAAACGCAACATTTTCCTTATCCTTGATTGATTTTATGTAGTCTGTCACATCAATTTTAAATTCACCTGTATTTGACGGTGATGTGAACGACATAATTTCTTTTTCGGTATATGTCGGTGCAACAGTGTATTGCATACTGTTTTCAAAAGCCGAATAATCAGCCTCATATAAGTATGCCGTTCCCGAATTTGCGACAGAAGTTGTATCGAATACAAGTTCTGCCTTGCCTACATTTTCCGCATTGAAATTTTCAGGCAATTCAAAGCCCATATATGCCGCCGTTTCCCATCCTGACCAACCGTGAATACGCAAATCATACGTTGCACTGTCGCTTTCAGTCGCTCGCCATTGTGCCGTTTTGGCTGCGGTTATTGCTGTGTTGCTTGTCGGTTTGTCACTTTCTTCCGCAAAAGAGGTAACCGCAAACATATTGCATAGCATAGCTGCCGTTGTTAGTAGTGTAAATATTTTTTTCATTTTCTTCTCCTTATATTTAATTAATATAATGCCGCACCGACGATACCTGCGTCGTTAAACAATTCTGCCGCGGTTATTTCGGTTTTGTCAAGGTATTTATTATAATCATACTTATAAACAAATTCTCTTACTCTGCTTATAAACGGCTCACCCTCTCGGCTGATACCGCCGCCGATTACGACCTTTTTAGGTTGAAATATATTAATTACATTCACCAATCCCTCTGCAACGTATTCAATATATTTTTCTACAACCTTTAATGCGGTTTCATCGCCTTTATCAGCCGCACGAAAAGCCGTTTGTCCGTTTATAACTGTTTCTTTTGACATTATGCTTTCGGGATTATTTTTTATCGCCGCTTTTGTCTGTGCAACAAGTGCGGTAGCGGACGCATATTTTTCCCAACACCCTTTCCGACCGCACGAGCATTGCACGCCGTCCTTTATCAACGTAGTATGGCCGATTTCACCGCCGGCACCGTTAAAACCGTTATATATCTTGCCGTTTATTATAATTCCCGAGCCTATTCCCGTTCCGAGAGTTATACAAATAAAGCTATCCGCCTTACTTCCCGACGCAACATATTCACCGTATGCCGCTGCATCCGCGTCATTCAATATTTTAACCGATACACCGCACTTTTCTTCAATCGGCTTTATACTTACTTTATTAAAATTAAGATTGCACGCAAACATAATCATTCCGTTTTCGGAATCGACCGTTCCCGGTACTCCTATTCCTATTTTTTCAACTTGCGACAGCTTGATATTGTTTTCATCACAAATTTTTCCGCACAAATCGGAGATATTATCTATTATCGCATTTTCCCCACGTTCAACTTCTGTCGGTACTGATAATTTTTTCAATATTTTGCCGTTTTCATCAACCAATCCGCCGGCAATATTTGTACCGCCCAAATCTATTCCTATGTAATATTTCATTTTCTTCACCTGCACTTTTTATTATATTATATTCTAAATGCTATAAAAAGACAAGCATTTATTTACAAAAAAAATCTGAGCAAGCCAATATGACCTACTCAGATTTTTTCTCTTAGGGAAGTCTATTTAATCATAGCGCTGCTACAATTTTACCTAAACCGTTGCACGCTGTGACAGCGTCCTCATCAGGCGAATCATTTGCGATTACGCTTTCATTGGCAAGCTTTGCGCCTGCGTCAGTAACTCTCTTTTCCCATTCACGCATCCATTCACCGTCGCCCCAACCGTATGAGCCGAACAATGCTACATTTTTACCCGAAAGATTACCCTCAAGTTCTGCGAAAAACGGTTCAAATTCACCTTCTTCAAGTTCCTCTGCACCCATTGCAGGGCAACCAAAAATCAAATTATTATAATCCTTTGCCTCATCAGCTGTTATCTGGTCAACTGAAAATAGTTTTGTATCTGCATTAACCTCTTTTGCACCGTCAAATATTGCATTTGCCATTGCCTCGGTATTACCTGTTCCACTCCAATAAATAATTGCTGTTTTGCTCATTTGTATGAACCTCCTCAAAAAATAATTATTAACAAACTGCCCTTGCAGTTATGCTATACAAAATAAATCTGTTAGAGTTCTTCCCTCATTAATTCTTTTAATTACTGCCTTACGGCATTTATTATAACGACAGAATAATTTTTTTGCTTGCTCTGTGTTTTCATAAACTTTCCATTCACCTGTCAAAAGACAGCCTTGGTGTTTATGATTTATAAAACCGTATATGTCATGCAAAGGATAACCGAGAAATGCTCCGATTTCGTGCGGAAATTCCTTATTCATCAATCTTTGTGCATATATCCTTGACTTTAATATTGCCAAATATTTTGCTAATGAAAACTCTTTTGGATAACCGTTATCGCACAAAAATGATTTTATATCATCTCTTTGCAAGTATTCGCACAATTTCTGTTTTCGATACACCATTAAAAGCACACGTTCACCGCATTCGCACAAAACATCTATGTAAATATCGTTTTTATTAAGCTTTTCGTTAAGCATTTTTATCTGAACGGTTATATTCGGATTTTCACGCTTACTGCACGAGGCTATATTAGACGGTTTTATCCCCGCAAATGCCGGTGCACAATGATATGCTAAAATATATTCTGTCGGCATAAATTTTCTCCTTTATGATTAGTTTAGACTAACCTAATATTAAAAATATTTATACTGCTTTGCAGAAACATTCTGTAAGTGCATCATTCAATGCACAAGCACTTGATGAATTACAATGCTTTATAATTGCACCCGACTTTTCAGCCTGACCTGACGCAACTCTTACCATTTTATGTGCTACCGTTCCTGTGAACACAATAACTATATCCGGATTGCCTATCTGATTTTTAAAATCCGCAGGACATTGCGTAAACACTTTACATTTGCATCCGAATTTTTTGCATATTTCTTTATATCGGCAGTGCATTCTGTCGTGACCGCCTACTATTACAATACTCACTTAACACACCTCTTATTCTTAGTTAGTATAAACTAACGACAGATTAAAAATATATGGTTAGTTTTTACTAACCATATATATATACTACCATACATAAATTATTTTGTCAACAATTTTATTATATTTTTTTAAATCTCGCTGTTTTCTTCTGTATCGTTATTGCTTCCGAAGAAAATAGTTGCGAAAAAGTCTTTTATTATAAGTCCTATTCCCTTTTTCTCAACTGTCGACGACGCATTCAAATCAATATCCGCTATAACTTCACCATCACGGCTTATTGTCATAGTTCCTATTTTTTGTCCTGCCTCTATCGGTGCGGTAATCGTTTCGTCTATTTTTATTTCCTTGGTAATATTGTCCTCTTGTCCTTTTTTCACAAGCGTTGAGCAACTGTCACCTGCAACAACGCCCACTTCTTTGTCTACGCCCTTTTCAACCGCTATTTTCTGCACTTCATCTCCGGCGGTTATTTGTGTGTTTACCGCATAATTTGCAAATCCGTAATCAAGAAGTGATTTTGCTGACGCAAATCTTTCTGCCGAAGTCGGTGCACCGAGTACAACGGCTATAAGCTGCATATCATTTCTTTTTGCCGCTGCACTCAAACAACATAGTGCCTTTGATGTTGAGCCAGTTTTCAGTCCGTTTGCACCGTCATAAAAACGTATCAATTTATTTGTGTTCGCAAGCTGGAACTTTCCGCCGCGAAGTGTGTCCATCCATATTGACGTGTAATTGAAAATCGTTTCATGTTTCATCAATTCCCTTGACATTATCGCAACATCTCTTGCACTTGAATAATGGTCATCTTCATCAAGTCCGTTTGTGTTCATAAAATGAGTATTTTCCATACCAAGTTCCTTCGCCTTTTCATTCATCATATCCACAAACGCACTTTCACTGCCTGCAAGATGTTCTGCCATTGCCACACAACCGTCATTCGCACTTGCAACCGCAATACCTTTCAGCATATCATTTACAGTAAGTTGTTCTCCTGTTTCCAAAAACATTGTACTTCCGCCGTAACTCATTGCATTTTCACTTACAGTGACCATATCGTCAAGGCTTATCTTTCCACTGTCAACAGCCTCCATTATAAGGAGCATAGTCATAACTTTTGTAACGCTTGCAATAGGTAATCTCTCGTCGGGATTGCTTTCGTAAAGTATATTACCTGTCGATTCCTCCATAAGTATTGCTGATTTTGCATTAAGTCCTAAATCGGTATTGCCTTCGGCAAATACAACAACACTCTGCATCATAAAACATACGCAAATAAAAAAGCATATTACTTTCTTCATACTTATATCCTCCGTAAAGTTTTTTTCTGTATGAATTTATAATATGCTTTTTATGGTTTTCTATTCATTTTATAAGTAAAATGTGAAAATCTACTATTTATTTTTACGCTTTATATGTATTTCCGGCACTGCCACGTTGTCATATGTAATGGTTTCTGTATCGTCCGTATCGGTTGTTTCTTCTACATCTTCTTTGTCGATGTGAACTTCCGGTACTGCAAGATTTTCTGTTTCAACTGTTATAAATGGTTTCTTTTTCATAATAAATCCCTCCATATCACTCTTAGAACAAATTTATAAAGAAAGTTATTGTTAAACTATTTAAAAAGTCTGCAAACATACTGCCTATAATCGGTACAAGCAAGTATGCCTTTACTGACGGCACATATTTTTCTGTAAGTGCCTGCATATTTGCCATTGCATTAGGTGTTGCACCCATTCCGAAACCGCAAGTACCTGCCGCAAGCACTGCCGCGTCATAATTTCTGCCCATTACGTTAAATAGAACGAAATACGTAAATACAAACATCAACGCAACTTGTCCTGCAAGAAGTATCAATAGCGGAAGTGCCAATGATGCAAGTTGCCATAATTTCAATGTAATCATTGCTATGCCCAAGAACAATGAAAGACATATACCACCTATATCATTTATTTCACCCATATTTACGGTGAAGAGGTTTGTGTGTTCGCTTATGTTTCGCATTGCCGCCGCAACTATCATTGCACCTATGTATATTGGAAAGGTCATTCCTGTTTTGCTCAGTGCCCACGAAACAATCGTTCCCAGTCCCATTGCTATGGCAATTTGATATGTTGCAGGTGCATACATACTTACACTTCTCTTGTGTTTCTTTTCATCCTCAACAAGTGTTGCGTCATCTTCCATAACGGCAGTTTTTAAAAGGTCGTGCTTTAATATAAGTCGTCTGCCAATAGGGCCGCCCATAAGTGAGCCGGCTACCAATCCGAATGTTGCCGCCGCTGTACAAAGTGTTGACGCACCCGAGATTCCTAAGTCCTCAAGTACAGGTCCGAATGCTCCGGCTGTACCGTGTCCGCCGACCATAGGTATTGAGCCTGTGCTAAGTCCTATAAGCGGACTTACCCCGACCAACTTTGCCAATCCTACCGAAACAAGGTTTTGGCTTATAATAAGCACTATTACGCAAACTAAAAATACCACAAGGCTTAGTCCGCCGCTTTTTAATACTTTCAAGTTTGCTTGAAATCCTACCGATGTGAAAAATATTACCATACATACATTTTTAAGTGTTTCGTCAAATGATATTTCCAAAATTCCTGTCGCATACAGTATACACGAAACAATTGCAAATATCAATCCTCCGACAACCGGTGACGGAATACAAAATGTTTCAAGGAATTTTATACGTTTTTTCAAAAACGCTCCCAAAAACAATACCGCAACCGCCATACCAAGCGTTTGGTACATATCTAAAGAAATCTGATTCATGTTTTGCATTTCCCCTTTTTATTTATTTTGTTGCAACATTTACTCCGTTTTCCGCATAATATTCGCTTGCACCTTTGTGGAACGGTATAGTAATATTTTCTGTTGCAAAGTTCATATCGAATGTATCATCTTTGGCAAAACCAAACTTGTTGCTGTTGTCGAAGATGTTTTTTGTAATTGACTTTACTCTGTCGTCTGACATCTTGTCACTCGCAATCAGTACCATTTTCACACCGAGTGTCTTAATATCTTCTGTTTGTCCGTCATATGTGTTTGCTTTTATTGTATGTTTTACATATCCGTTGTATTGCTCTGTAAGTCTGTCCGCAACAGTTCCGTCAATAGGGATAAGCTTTATATCGTCTGAAATTTCTGTTATTGCACGAGTCGGTGTTCCGGCTGTACAGAAAAATGCGTCAAGATTTCCGTTTTTCATCGCTTTTGCTGCGTCAGTGTATGATAAATACTTAGCGTCAACCATACTTTCGTTTAAACCGTATGCCGATAATATTTGTTTTGAATTTTGTAATACACCCGATTCTTTTTCTCCAAGCGATACACTTTTTCCGTATAAATCGCTTATTGAATTTATATCCGAATCTTTCGGTACTGCAACTTGTATCGCCTCTGTATATAACCCGGCAATAGCCGAATAACCTTTGTATTCCTTGTCAAAATATCCTGTTCCGTTGTATGCGTCTTTCATAACATCACTTTGTACAAATGCAATGTCAACATATTCTTGAGATATTAAACGTAAATTCGCCGCCGAACCGGCTGTTTTTCGTACTTTAAAATAAACATCACTGTTATTGTTTAATATTTCCGCTAACTCCGTGCCGTAAGCATAATATGTACCATTCACATCACCCGTACCAATCTGTACTGTGTTTTTCATCCCGCACCCCGAAAATGCCATTACCGAGATCGCTGCGATTAAAATATATAAAACTTTTTTCATGTTCTCCCTCCATTTCTTTTAACAATTTATTTTAACATATAACAACATTTTTTTCAATATGTTTTAAATACATTTTAGAGAAAAATAGTATCTTTTCTCGTTCTTTTGTACCAACCTGTGTATAGTGATTCATAGAGCTTATCCTTTCACTAATAATCGTTGCAATTCTATTATACCGAATTTTTCCTTTGAGTTATTTTTGCTCGTTGAACTTATATTGCAAATTCAAGATGACTTTATACACTACGCTTGATTATTTCAACGCAATATGATACAATAAATGTACTTAATGATGAGTTTTTGTCTTACACTTAACAGAGATAATCCGTCTTATTTTTCCACATACAATATGTTTCGCATATGGAATAAAATTGTCCGTAAGAATAGAAATGTTGAAATTCAAAAAAGAATTTTATATATGATTATACGTAAAATACGATTGCAAATAATATAGGTATTGTTATATGAAAAATAATAAAAAACAAAATTTATTTAAGTATATAAAAGATACAACAGGTTTATCTGTTTCAAAAATGCTATTATCTTTTATTATCGAACCCAACAGAATTACAATGCTCAACAATGTAGCTTTGAAGAAAATCGTTATTGAGTATGCTCCCATTTTTGAAAAACATAGATATATGCTTGATGGTCCTTCTGAGCTAGATCAATTAGCTTGCTTTGATCTTGTTCTTATGTGGCGAATAGGAAATAAGCCTGAATTGAAATCAATTCTCGGTATATAATCCAAAGAGCTAACTGAAAGTCAAATCAGTTAGCTCCTGTTTTTTGTAAATTAATTCAATATTGAGAATAGATTGTTTAGTTACAATACCTTACTCCAACTCGCTCCTGACAACTGTGACTTAAACGATTTTATATATACCGTTTGGCACAAGTTATAAGGATTATTCAAGAATTACCGTATATCATAATTCCTGTTGTCACACAAAAATTTTAATTTCCTGTTACGCTGTTTTTGTAGTCCTCTCCCCAGTTCCACATAGCGTCAAGTATCGGTTTGAGACTTTGACCCAATTCCGTCAAAGAATATTCCACTCTTGGCGGAACTTCGGCATATACATCTCTGTGCACAAGTCCGTTCGCTTCCATATCACGAAGCTGTGCAGTCAACACCTTTTGCGATACCGTGCCGATGGATTTTTTCAACTCGCCAAAACGCTTTGTTCCGGACATTAAATCCCTTAATATCAAAACCTTCCATTTGTCGCCAATCAATGTCAAGGTGGTTTCCACAGGACAAGCCGGAAGTTCTTTTGTTTTCTCGTTCATATGCTACCTCCGCCATAATATCTAATTGTTATTTACAATTTAATTGTACCATCCCCCCCTATTGGCCGTCAAGTACATCATAAATCAAAAAAATCTTAAAAAATTTTCAGCGTTTAAAACTCCGAAAGCCCTTGTGTTTACGCATTAGTTTCCGTTCGGTAACCGCCCAATAGTATCTTTCAGGTAACTACGGCACAATATTGTGCTTACTTTACAAGTGATACCGACACAGATATAATAGTGTCAAGAGCTACGAAGAACGGCCGTTTCGTAACTCAAAGCACAGACAAAGAGAAATCCAAAATGAATATTTTTAAGAAAATCTTTGGTAATAATCAAAACGACAAGAAAGAGGTAATCACAATGACAAATACAGAAAAAGCTATTAGACTTATTAATACTTTTGCCACAGGCGATACAGAAAAAGCTTCCGAGCTTCTTGCAGAAAATTACATTCAGCACAATCTCGCATACGGCACAGGCAGGGATGCTTTTGTAGGCTCTGTTTCCTATCTTGCTTCAGCTCCCGTAAAAACAACTGTAAACAACATTCGTGCTTTCGAGGACGGCGACAAGGTGTTCTTGCAGACAGTTTATAACTTTGCAGGTGTGGGCGAGCAGGTTGCTTTTGACATTTTCCGCTTCGACGAAAACGGCAAGATTGCAGAACACTGGGACAACATTGCAAGCAAGGCAGAGCCGAACCCGTCAGGTCACACGCAAACAGACGGCACTATGGAAATCAACGACCTTGATAAGACAGAGACAAACCGTGGACTCATAAAAAACTTCCTTTATGATGTAATGCAAGGCAATCGTCCCGAAAAAACGCCTGATTACTTTGATGGTGATACTTACATTCAGCATAACACAGGTATTGCAGACGGACTTTCAGGACTTGGTGCAGCACTTGAAGCACTCGGCAAACAGGGCATCCAGATGATTTATACTACTGTTCATCAGGTGCTTGCACAGGGCAATTATGTGCTTGCAGTCAGCGAGGGAACTTTCGGCGGAGCACCTACATCTTATTATGATTTGTGGAGAATTGAAAACGGCAAAATTGCAGAACATTGGGATGTAATGGAAACTATTGCCGATAAATCAACTTGGCAGAATCAAAACGGAAAATTTTAATGAGTGTGAGAGTCACGCAAGCCCTTTCTTGCGTGACTCTCTGCCTTTATACGGAGGTAATAATGGATTATCTTAACCGCAAAGCTGAAAGCGATTGAACACGGAAGTGGTTTTTTAATTAACCGCAAGGGAAAATTCATTGAGCCGACTGTTTACGCACGAAGATACAAGGCAATATTAAAGGAAATCGGTGTCCGTGATGTAAAGTTTCATACAACTCGGCATACTTTTGCCACAAGAGCTTTGGAAATCGGAATGGATATAAAAACTCTGTCCGAAATACTCGGGCACGCCTCGCCGACAGTAACGCTGAATATATATGCTCACTCTCTGCCGGAACATAAGGCAAAAGAAATGGATCGGCTCGGAAAAATGTATAATCCGTCTTGATAAGCCGTCAAATATTCATAAAATGCTTGAAAATTCAAATAATATGAAGTGTAAATCGTTTAACTATCAGTTTTACGATTTTTTATTTTGTCTAAAAATCGTTGTAATTAAACATTTGACGGAGAAAGGAGTTTTCTATGGAATATAGCGAGGTTTTAGAGTGTTTCAAAAATGATATTCGTAATAATCCCGATATTGAGATTATTCGGCTTAAACACGGTTATATTATTTTTTACTGGGATGATGTAGAACATTCATACTATCATAGCAGTGAACTTATACAAAGCCCCGAAAAGTTGTATGAGATATTAAATAAAGAATTTGAAAAATAGTTTAATTGCATTGAATTTTCAACGGAAGAAGGAATATTTATTATGGAAAATGAAAAACGATTACACAGGTGCTGCTTTACGGGACATCGCCCGGAAAAATTAAGCCTTTCCGAAAATGAGGTAAAACATCTTTTGGAAAAGGCTATTGACAATGTAATAGCGGACGGATATGTAACTTTTATAACGGGTATGGCAAAAGGTACGGATATATGGGCGGCTGAAATTGTGCTTGAAAAGAAAAAGCGGAATGACGCTCTGCGCCTCATCTGTGCCATACCGCACCCCGACTTTGAGAAACGGCGTGGATTCTTTGAAGAACGGCGGTATAACCGCATATTAAAAAATGCCGATTATGTAACCATAATCAGCGATCACTATTATAGAGCTTGCTATCAAAAACGCAATGAATGGATGGTTGACCGTTCAAGCCTTGTAATTGCCGTTTGGAACGGTCAGCCAAGTGGGACAAAGAACACAATAGATTATGCCGATCGCAAGGATGTTAAAGTTGTTAATGTTTTAGATACAACAATGCAATAAAAACGGCATTATTTACAGTTCCTTTTAAATTCGATTTACGAACAACCGTTAAATCTTCTTTTTATAACCACAGTCGCAATACGAGCCGCCGGACGCAATGGTATATCGGCGCACAAAATTCGTGGCTCCGCCTGCCTCGCTCATCGTATAATCCAAGCGGCACATTGCCGGTGTCAAGTCGAACAGCCCCAGCTCTTTCATCAACACGCAAATTCCGCACTTTGTAAATCGTCCCTCATATCCGCTGCCGTCCGAATATTCATAAAAATCCATATTCCACGAGTACGGATTGCGGTCGGCAGCTTTTAATTCGGCAGTTTTTTTCATTTCTGCAATGTCTTTTGCGGTGAATTTTTTCTTTCCGCTTTGGCGGCAGAGCCACCTCATAAACCTTGTCATCATCGCTTTTGAATAGTATTCGGTAAGTTCGTCAACGCTCGGTCTTTTGGGCATAGAGAGTACAAAAGCACCCAGCATTGCACAGCCGACAATGTTTGTTTTAAACTGATCTCCCTTTTCAAATTCGGGCAGATTACGGATAATGCTTTTGTATCTGCTTTTTGCGTTTTTCGATATTTGTTTGGCTGTGATTTTATTATATCCGAATTCGGAAACAAGATTTTTTCTGAACGATTTTTCAAACAGCACCCACATTCCAAGCGGTATTCCTATATATTTCATTTTGCACCTCCAAAATCAAGACGCACAATCTGCATTTTCATAATATTATCGCCTACGCTTGCTAAAAACTTAAAAAATCTGCCGACAGGCGCATTTTTAAGGTCGCCGTAACCGAGCATATACCCTCTGCTTGAAATGCTCATATCTCTGCTCCATAAGGAAAGCTCTTTCTTTGCGTTCGAAACGGAAAAGTAAGCGCCGACGTCTTTTATCTTTGATTCCTTAAGCCAGGTCTTTGCAATCATCTTTACAGCAGTTTTCCCGGCGGCGTCAAACACCATTCTGCCGCCGCCAAACATATTTGACATAGCCCGAACAAGCCTTTTAACCTGTTCGGTGCGAAAATAATAAAATACGCCCGAGGCAAAAAATACAACTCCGTCCGATGCGTCTATTTCTTCAAACCAGCTTATATCGTTTATGTCACACGCTATATTCTTCTCACGCTCGCCGGCAGTCAGCAGCTTATTTCGCACCGTTATAACATCAGGGAAATCAAGGTTGTAGATTTTGCATTTTCCGTTATTGCAAAAGTGCCCTGTATTATCAAGTCCGCAGCCTAAGTTTACAACCGCAGCGTTCGGGTGTGCGTTTAAATAATACCGAATCTCCCACGCAAGGTCGTTTTGGCGCATCGCAACCTCTAAAAATCCAAATCTTTGCATAAGGCTCTTTGATTTTTCCGCAACATCCGAAAAGTCATAATCAATTTTATCAATCAGTTCGGACGCTGTTTCATCATAATACAATGTGGGATACAGTTCGGAACACATTTTCCGTGCATAAAGCGGAATAATAAGCGTTTCCTGTACAGTGTTCTTTTCAATTTTATATTTCATAGTAACGCTCCTTTTTTTATCAACACCGCCACCGCACAAGGAATCCGTCCTTCACATAAAGTATAGCTTGCTTCTGCATATCCCGCAGCAGCAAAAAAATCTCTGTATGTCTCCGGAGTGAATTTTCTCTTAAAGTCAGCTCCGGCTTTTTCGATTGCCTTTGAAGCACCATTGATCTTGCCATTTTCAGTACGGTTCATATATGTCGGAATAATGATTTTTCCGCCCGGGCGGCATACCCGTTCAAGCTCGTGCAGAGCCTTGTACGGTTCGTCCAGCAAGTGAATCACATTTGCAGCAACTACTGCATCAAAACTATGATCGGGATAATCAAGGTGCATGATGTCCGCTTTTTCAAAATGTACGTTGGCATATTTACGGCAATTTTTCTTTGCTCGCTCCAACATTTTTTCGGAAAAATCCGTTGCAACAAGGCTTTTGCACCGCTGTGCTGTTTCTTTTGTGAGTAATCCGGTGCCGCAGGCACATTCCAAAACCTCATATTCGGGCAGAATCAGATTTTTCACCACAGAGCAAAGCTCCTCATTTGTTTTTCGGTTGATAACATTTGCAAAAACGTCATATACACACGCAACATTATCCCAAAACATAGCTTGCCTCCGTTATTTCAGTTCTCCTATTTCCCTGCTACCTTTAAAAATCCGTTTTTTGCATTTCTCTCCGTATCATCAGACTCATCATAGGCATCGTACAGTGCCGACGGATCATGAACTTTCTTTTTAAACGGTGAACACAGCTTTTCCTTATGTGCAAATGCAAATTCAAAGTTGTCGGTAAAACCTGTATGTCCCGTAATAAACAGCGGCTTAACACACATTTTCTTCAGTTTTTGCTCAAGAATCCCGAGCGATCTCACCGCCAGCTTATTGCTTTCCGCAAGTGCTGAAATAAAGCTGTAACCGCCGTCTGCACCAAACCAAATCGTATCTCCGGTAAACAGATACTTATCATCAATCAAATATACCATATGTCCCCATGTATGACCCGGAACAAGAAATGCGTGGATTTTAATATTGCCTATTTTAAAGGTTTCGCCGTCCTTTAACAGTTGCTTTTTGTTATTTATCGTCACCTGCGGCAACTTATATAGGCGGTGCATAACCCTTCGGCGAACCTCGCCCGTAAGATAACGATTTTCGATTTCTCCGATATAAAGTTTTGCCTTTTTGAACAATCCCAAGCCGTCTGCCTCAACCGCCCCAACGTGGTCGGTGTCCTGATGCGTTATAAGAATATGCCGTATTGATTTTGCGTCAATCTCAAGCCAGCCCATTTTCTCCGCAAGCCTGTCATAGTTGTAGCCTGCGTCAATCATAATTGTTGTTTCACCCCTGCGATAGAAAAATATATTTGCAACCCACTCTCTTACGCAAGCGACATTTTCATCAATCCACCCGGTGTTAAGCGGCTTAAATATTTCTTTTCCGCGGTAAATCCGGCTCATTGCCACACGCTGAAATTCCGTTGCTTTTTTTGACATAATATCCCTCACTTTTCCGCCGTAACGCACAACCAATTATTCTTTTTCCGAATCTGAATATTGCGAAACATTGCCTGTCCGAGATATATTTTCAATTCTGTATCTTTATATATGGTCATTTCCTCAATGATTTTTGTCCATTTCTCATCTTTAGCCTCATCACCGCTAACCTCATTACATATTAGAAATGTTCCGCCGGGTTTCAGTACCCGATAGATCTCACAAAAGCATTTCGGCAAATCCTGCCAAAAATAGATGGTTTCAAAAGCCGTAACAGCATCGAAACAAGTTGCCGAATACGGCATATTCATCACATTACCTTTCAGAACCGTGCAGCGTCCTTCTGCAACAGCCTTATTATTGACTTTTTTAGATTTTTCCACACTGACAATAGAATAGTCAATACCATTTACAATGCTATGCGGATATTTCTTAAGAAGCTTTTTAATGTTCGCTCCACCACCGCAGCCACAGTCCAATATCTTGGCATTTGACGAAACTTTCAAAAATTGAAGTCCCCAATGTGCCACAGGTTTGTGCCCTATATTCATCATTGCGGTCATAACTTTCCCGCCGAATCCCACAGGTTTACGAGTGTTTTCAAAAAATGACATTATCTCACCGTCCAATTCTGTCCTTGAAGCTGTAAATCAGCCATTCTCTTAAATATTCCGTTTTTATTTAAAAGTTTCTCCGGTGTGCCTTGCTCGGCAACAACACCGTCCGATAATACAACTATTTTATCGGCTCCGGCAACTGTTCTCATTCTGTGCGCAATGACAAGAACCGTTTTATTCCTGATAAGTCTTGAAAGAGCCGTCTGTATAGCGGTTTCGTTTTCTACGTCAAGACTTGCCGTTGCCTCGTCCAAAAGTATAATCGGTGCGTCTTTCAAAAATGCTCTGGCGATTGAAATTCGCTGTCTTTCGCCGCCCGACAATTCGCACCCGTTTTCGCCGATATCAGTATTCCATTTATCGGGGAGTTTTTCGGCAAATTCATCACAGTTTGCAAGGTGTGCCGCTGCCAAAACCTCCTCATCGGTTGCGCCTTTTCTGCCGAGTCGGATATTTTCCATAATGGTGTTATTAAAAAGCGTTACATCTTGAAAAACGATAGAATAAAGCGTCATCAGCTTTTCGGGATCGATTTTTGAAATATCCATACCGCCGACAGTAATTTTGCCCTTTTGATTATCCCAAAATCTGACCGCAAGCCGTGACACTGTTGTCTTTCCGCCGCCGGACGGACCAACAAGCGCCGTAACCTCGCCCTGTTTTGCGGTGAACGACACATCACTAAGCACCGTTTCGCCGCTCTTGTAGGCAAAGCCCACATGGTCGAAGGTAATGTCGCAGCCTTTGTTTGTGAGAGTATCGCCGCCCTGCTGAATTTCGTGGTCTAAGATTTCGTTCATTCGTGCAACATTTGTCCGCATTGCAATAACCGCCGCAAGGTTTTGAAGTGCCGCCTGCATCGGGTCGTAAAGACGGGATGCAACGAGCAAAAACATAAAAAGCGTTAAAACATCTATTTTCCCGGTTACAAGCCGTGACACACCGACAAGTGCAACGGTTGCGATGCCGAACTTTAACACCATTCCGGCAGAGGTTACGAAAACGGCGGTGGTTATTTCCGTTTTGAAAGCCCCTTTTTCAACGGAACGAATTTTACTTCTTAAACCTTTAAGGTAACTGCTTTCCGCATTGTTTGCCTTGAGGTCACGCAATGTTTCTATGTATTCCTGTATTCCGTCTGCACAAGCCATTTTGACCGACATATTCCTTTGTTGCGCTCTGTCTTGAACCTTGTAACTTAGCACAATAATCAGCACCGATACGGGAATTACCCACAGTGCCGCAAGCGCCATTGCCTTGTCAAACGCAAACAAACCGAGTGCAATGACTATCGTGGAAATCACCGAGCCGAACAGCGCCGGTATGTAGTGCGAGCAGTCCTTTTCTAAAACTTCGCAGTCCGCCATAATCGTACTTGTGAGGTCGGCAAGGTCTTTTTTGCCGAAAAACGAAAGAGGTAGCTTTCTGAGCCTTTCGGCTAAGCTTAATCTACGTTTTCCGCTTTCCTCGTATGTCGTAAAAAATGTATTGTTATACTGAAACCAAGTTGTAATTAATATAAGCGCAAAGCATATAACGCAGCCGACTGTGTAAAAAACTGTTTTTCCGCCCATATCGCCGCCGAGTAAATCTTTGACCAAATAATATAAAAGTCCTGTCGGCAGCATAAATGCCATATTCTGAAAGGCGCAGGCGATAATGCCTTTTATTAACCCTACCGCACCGTCTTTTGACGATGCCGTGGCTTTTTGTATAAGCTTAATCATTTCTCGATTCCTCCGTTTCGTTTGATACTTTCCAGCCAACGGATGATTGATAGTCATTTTGCATTTTATAGAACATGCCTTTCTTTTCTATGAGTTCCGCTCTGTTTCCGTATTCCACAATCTTTCCGTCCGAAATTACATAAATGCAATCCACATTCCGAACAGTTGAAAGCCTGTGTGCAATCATAATAACCGTTTTACCCTCGGAAAGCTTTGCAAAAGCTTTCTGTACTTTTACCTCATTATCGGGATCCGCAAAGGCGGTCGCCTCGTCCAAAATTATAATCGGAGCGTTTTTCAGCACTGCACGGGCAATGGCAATTCTCTGCATTTCACCGCCGGAAAGATAAACTCCTCGACTTCCGATAACGGTATTGACACCGTCGGGGAATTTTTCGATAATATCCATACACTGCGCAGCCCTAAGCGCATTTAAAACTTCTTCATCCGTGGCATTGGATTTGCCCATTTTAACATTATCGAGAATGGACGCTTTGATGAGCTTGCTGTTTTGGAACACAAATGAAACCGTGTTCATAAGTTCGTCCTTGGGAATATCACGAACATCAACACCGCCTATTTTGATACTTCCCGAATTTACATCAAAAAATCTTGAAATAAGGCTTGCAAGCGTTGATTTTCCGCCGCCGGACGGACCGACAAATGCAACCGTCTGTCCGCATTTTATTTTCAGCGATATATCCGAAATAACCTCTTTTTTACCATCATAGCTGAAATGAACGCTTTCAAGTTCAACAGATGCGCTTTTAGGTTTATGCGAATTGTTTCCGACGCTCATAGGCTCGGCATTAAGCACGCTGTCAATTCTTTCGATAGCGTCGCTGATAACCATACCCTCCTCGCTCATATACATAATTTTAGTGAGCGTGACCGATATAACAGGCGTTATGATTATGTAGAACAATAGATTTACGAAAAATTCGCTTGTAACAGTGCCGTTTGTAAACCAAAACGCACCGAGTATTAAAAACGCAAACACACCGTTTATCGCCGCAGTGTAGAGCATCATCGGCAGCCGCATATCCTTTGTGTAAGCAAGAACCCACTTCTTGTATTCGTCAATCGTGGCTTTGAATTTTTTGAAGGAAAACACCGATTGACCAAATGTTTTCACAACAGGAATACCTCGCACATATTCAACCGCCTCATTAGACATTGCCGCAAGCGCATTGCCGTACTGCCGCATTTTTTCTTCCATTCGCTTTCCCGTCATTGCGGACATAACAGCAAATCCAACGGCAACAGGCACCAAGCTCAAAAGTCCGAGCCGCCAATCAAAAACAAGCAACAGTGCAAGCAGTCCGACAGGTGTCGCCATTGCCGCATATTTATCCGGCAGCTGATGTGCAAGATAGGTTTCGGTCGCCGCAGTGGAGTCGTTTATAATTTTGCGCAGCTTTCCGCTGCCGAAACTGTCGGTAAAGCCGATGGGCAGCTTTGCAATATGCTCGGTTATGTCAATACGCATATTTGCCGCAATGCGAAATGCCGCAAGGTGCGAGCAGAGCAGTGCGCCGATATAGATTAAATACGATATAATCGCATAAGCCATTGCCATTATGCCGTAATGCGTAAGATTTTGCGCACTGCCGAAATTCGGCGAGGCTTTCAATACCTCGTTGATAATTTTCCAAATGTACCAAAATGGCACAAGTGCAGTCAGTGCGCATACGGCAGATAAAATCCACGAAACATAAGTAAAATACTTGTGTCCGCCGGCATAAGATAAAAGCCGTGATAAATTTGATTGTTTTTTCAAAACAATTCCTCCTTGCATTGATTTGTTTTATGTTGTCTTATAGTTAGTTTAACCTAACATATATTCAAAAAATATAGGGATTAAAATCCCATAATTTTTTTCCAGCCGGCAGTATAGAACGCTTTGAGCTCCTCAAGATATTCTGCCGCATTTTCGTGCGGAATATCGTGAATAATCACTTCAAAAAATGCCGAAAACAATCCGCTTGCCAATATATGCTCAAGTGTTTTGTCAACATTGTATTTCGGATAGCCGAGCTGTTCCATTGTTTTTGCAAACTTATGCGTGGCGTCAACTTCGATTTCCGCCATATCGTGAATTATATTTTCATATTTTGTGCCGTCAGAGGAGCAGAGAATAAGTTTAAATTCATCTTTATTGGCATAGCAATAATTCATCATTTTTATCATTCCCTCGCCGGAAAGCTCGCCCATTTGCTGTGCCTGTTCCTTCGGTGAAAGCCTTGTAAAAGCATTTTGCGTTTCACAAAACATACCCATAAGCGTGTCATATTGCTCGCCGACAAGTGCGTCAAACAATTCTTCTTTGCTCTTAAAATAACCGTAAAATGCACCCGTTGTCACGTCGGCATTTTTTACGATTCTGCGCAGTGATGCCGATTGAAAGCCTTTTTCGGAAAATTCAGCTTTTGCAGCCGACAGAATATCATCAAGCGTATTATTTTCGTTTCTATTCATTTTCAGTCCTCCGCAAAGCAAAATATAACACTGTTATATTCATAATAACAGTGTTATATCTTTTTGTCAAGAGTTTTATTAAATTTTATTTTGTATTTTTAAAATAAGTTGAAATTCTTGCCATAATCGAAGCAAGCTGCGCACGGGTTAAATTTCCGTTTGGTTCGATAAGTCCGCTGTCATGCCCCTTTATCAGTCCCATTTCATAACAGATTGCCATATCTTCTTTTGCGTAATCCGAAATTTGCTCATAATCGCTATGTTCTTTTATTTTCTCGCTGCCGGTCGGTAAAGGGATCTCTTCGTAATTCAGATAGCGTACAATCATTGCCGACATCTGTTCACGAGTAACTGCACTTTCGGGGGCAAATTCTGTTTCGGAAATACCTTTTACAACACCGTTTTCCGCACCCCATGAAACATAGTTTGCATAGTATTTATCTGCCGTAACATCGGTAAAAGCCGATACTGCACTCTCTGTATTATCTTTTGAAAACCTACCGAGAACGGTAACCGCCATTGCTCTTGTAACAGTTCCGTCGGGATCGAAAATCGTATCCGATATGCCTGCGAACAAACCGTTCTTTACGCCGCTGTAAATATCGTTTTTCGCCCAATGACCGTTTATATCCGCAAATTTTTTGTCTGAATAGGTTTTTGACGTGTCAGGAATGGGTATGATTATATCCGGTTCCTTTATACTTCCTCCGCTTGAAGAACTGCCACCACCGCCGCCGGATGTTCCTTGTCGGGTTATTGAAACGGTAAACGGGCTTGATGAGGTATCTCCGTTTGTTTTACCTGTTTTATCAACTATTACAATTTTTGATTCAACTAAGGAAATTGTCCTTATTCCGCTGCCACTGTAAGTATAGTTTAATGTAGCTATTTTCTTTTTTTCGGTGCTGTATTTGTTGGTGTTTGAAAAAAATCCGAAATACAGACATCCGTCTTTTATAGTCTGTACCTTTGACTCATTCTGCAATTCATCTGACAAGACAAGTGATTTAAATTCTACATCGCTTTGTGATGGTTTAATACCAAATTCCGCCCCTGCATATGCACTGTCAGCTTCTAAAAAAATATCAAACGAAATTTCTTTATCGTTTTTACCGAGCGTGATGCTTGTGCTTGAGGGCGTGATTTGTGCCGCATAGGCAGCAACAGACGAAATACTCAAACAAACAATCACAGCAGCCGAAAACAGTTTTTTTGCTATTTTGTTCATAATATCCTCCTACTTAAATGACAGGGCTATAGTAGAATACAGCCCTGTATCATGCGTCATTATTTTGTAAAATTCAGCCAAATTTCCATATAATCCTCGATGTCGATTCTGCCGTCATCGTTGAAATCGCATTTTGATGCATCATTCCAGTTTGAACTGTTCTTATCTGCACGATAGTAACGCTGTGCTTCGGTAATATCCAAAAGATCAATCGTTCCGTCTTGATTTACGTCATAGGAAAGTGCATCCGTAAAGGTTGCCTCGGATGGGTCGATTCCGTTCACTTTGCCGTATTTTACGGTTTTATCGGTGTCCCAACCCGATACCTTGACATCGGTGATTTTCAGTGTTGCATTTTCGGCGTTGACCGTAATTTTTGCAATATCTGCGGACTGAGCCGAGGAAAACAGTTCGCCGTTTGCATTGAGATAACCCAAAACCACTTTGCCGTCCTCTGCGTCGCCAATGACGGTAAATCCGTTAATTCCGCTGACTGTTACATCATTGGTTGATGTTTCAAAAGTAATTTGAATATTTGCAATCCTTGACGATTCGGAAAGTGCAAGCGTGAAATACGATTTTCCTTTTTCGGAAACCGCTTTATCCGCTTTAAGCGATACTTTGGTTTCGATTTTTTCCTCTGCCGGTTTTGGGGTTTCGGAATCCGTAACGGAGATTGTGCAAGTAGCATTTACACCGTTCACTGCCGTTGCCGTGATTTTTGCACTACCTGCCGAAACGGCAGTTATAACGCCCTTGCTGTCAACGGTCGCTACCGTGTTGTCTGAGCTTTCCCAACGAATTGATTTATTCGTTGCCGTTTGTGGCAGTACCGTTGCCGATAATTGTAGTTTGTCGCCCTTTTTCATAGCTGCGGTGGTTTTGTTCAGCGTTACTTTCGTTACTTCGTGATCTTCTCCGCCGGATATTGAAGAATCAATTACTGCAAAATATCCCAAACTGTCCGTCTGTACGGTAAAGGTCTTGCTTACTTGCGATGATGAAATTTCCACCGCCTCGCCGTTTTCATAGTAATACAGCTTTGCATTTTTGGAGCAGCCGTCCGAAAGTCCGACACTGATTGTATAGGTATCGCTTTCGTGGGTTGCGGATACTTCATATACTTTCAAAATTCCGTTTTCCGATTTTGCCTGAAATGCATCATATTCGTTGCCCGAATTTATCTCATTCACAACAAGCTGCGAATTGATTGAAAACTTTCCCTCAACCCTGACTTTTTTGTCGAGATTGATTAAGTAAAAGCTTCCGAAATCAACACCGTCAAGATTGGATACACTGTCAAGAATTTTGTATTGATAACCCCAGTCGGCAACATTATTCACCGCCCATCGCTCTCCGTTTGAGCCTTTCTCTACATATACAACAAGGCTTTTCGGACTGTCGGGGAACATATCATAAGCTCCGAGCGTATCATCATTCGGAAATCCCGTGACACTTGCCGGAATCACCACTCTTTGCAGATTGGTGCAGCCCTCAAATGCCGCCAGTGTAATATTCACAAGTCCGTCCGGAAGAATTAGATTTGTAAGCGATTTGCAATCGGCAAATGCATACATTTCAATATTGGTCGCCGCTTGTGGGAACTCGATTGACGAAAGGCTTGTACAGCCTTTGAAAATGCTGTGCGGTATGCTTGTCAGATTTTTCGGTAACTGAATATGCGTAAGCTTTGTGCAATCTTCAAACGCCCCGGAACCCAGCGACTCTACCGTATCGGGTACTGTTACATCGGTTAATCCCGAATGCTCAAAAGCGTTGCCTCCGATGATTTTTACGTTTTCGGGAATCTCTATATCCGTCAGCTTTTCGGCATTTTTGAATGCCCCTGACCAGATGCGGTCAACGGTTCTTCCTTGAACGCTTTCGGGGATACTGTATAATCCCTCTCTACCGCTCGGATAAGCCGTCAATGTCAAATTCGGATCGTCATACTGCGGCTCACCCTCATTGACCCGCGGTCCGAACATAACGCCATTATCGTCCGTAAAATAATACGGGTTTTGCGGATGTACCTTTATTTTTTCCATACTGCTGCAACCTTTGAATACATTCGCCGTCACATAGCTTGCCACTGCGGGAATTTCACATTCCGTAAGTTTCGGGCAATTTGCAAAAGCATCCAATCGGATAATCAAATCGGCTCCGTCTGTCGGGTCTTCAAATATAACCCGTTCCAATTCGGTACAGCCGTCAAATGCATGGTAGCCGATTACCTGTACGCTGCCTGGAATTGTTACGCTTGTGATATTATCGTTATTTAAAAATGCCTCTCCCGCAATAATGGTGACGGTATCGGGAATTTTTATATCTCCGCCGTCTCCGAAATAACCGAGGAGCTGACCGTCTTTGATATTTGCACCAATCAGTCCGTCATTGCCGGCAGATACGCTGACGGTAAATCCCATCAGCATAGCCGCAATCACTACAAGAGAAGATAATCTGTTAAAAATTTTATTCTTCATATATACTCCTTTTTAGAAATCGCTTAAATGATTGAATATGTCTATGTAGTCCTGAATGTCAACCTTGTTGTCGCCGTTTACATCCATTGCTTTCGCTTTTGCCCAAGTTTCATCCGATGATGCTACCTGATAGTATCTTTGCGCCTCGGTAATATCAATAATATCGACCGTACCGTTGCTATTTACATCATAATTCGGAACAAATACGTTTGCCGATGATGTGCCCATTGTGACTGTACCGTTCATTGCCGACTCATCTTCACCGACAACGCCTGCCGCTTTCGCATCGGTTATTTTTGCAGTGATATTTCCCTTTGCATCAGCTTTTAAAGGAACGGCAATTTCTGCAAGCTTTGTTTTTTCTGCTGAAGAAAATCCCGAAACATTTCCGGTAATTCCGACATATGCCTTTAAGATAAGTTTTCCGTTTTCTTCTGTCCAGTTTGATGTTCCGCTTGTGAATTTGTCATTTGCAACCGTAACCGTACCTTCACTAACCTGTGCCGTATCGAATGACACCTTTAAAAGAACCGTATTCACATTTTCGGCGTTATCAAAATAAATGCTGTAAACCGCTTTTCCGTCCTTTATTTCCGGCTCTGCCGAAACAGAAAAGCTTGTGGAAACTGTCTTGACTTCAGGAGTTTGCCCCGCAACAGTTATAGTTGTTTTTTCGGGTGTATAATATTTGGTATATGCAGATGTGGATTCAAAAATCTTTGCAACTTCTTCGTTTTTCACAATGACCTTGCTGCCGGTATTCATCTCGGTGCAAATTTCCGAGCCGATTGACGGAGCTGTTTCATGCTCAAGGACAATTTCCTCAATGGCTTTCATTCCGTTAAATGTGTAGCCACCCAAGCTTGTAATGCTTGCCGGAACGGTAACTTTTTTCAAAACAGAGTTGTTTCTGAAAAGGTGCATTGCAGTGGAAGTTACTGCTTTTCCGTTCACTTCTGTCGGAATGGTGTATTCCGTTTCCGGTTTTCCGCCGGGATATACAACCATTACCGCCTCATCATCGCTGACATTGTAAAGTACATTATCAACAGTGGCAAACTTTTGCGCACCGTCTTTCATTGTGATTGATGTCAATGCATCGCAGCCGTACAGAAAATTGTATCTTGTCGAGCTGAGTCTTGCCGGAAGCTCAATAAAGGTGAGTGCGGTACAATTTGCAAATGCACCTAAATTGATCGTAAGCGACGCTGCCGTATCATCGTCAAAATTTACGGTATTAAGTGCTGTGCAGCCGGAAAATGCGTTTGTTGAAATCATATCCACAGATCCGGGGATTTCAACGCTTTGCAGTCCCGTACAATCCTTGAACGCACTGAGTCCTATTTCCGTATATCCGTCCGGAATCGTGACGCCGGTAATACTTTCGTTTTCCTCAAATGCATTGCCGACAGAGGTTATCTGATATTCCTTCCCGTTGATTTCTGCGGTTGTCGGCAAAGTGATTTTGCCGCCTTCGCCGTTATATGCCGAAATGCTTACCACATACGGCGAGGAGTAGCCGGATTTTGAGCGGTCAACCGTAAAATCTCCGACCGTTGTAGTGGCAGCATTGGCGCTGACCGCGCCGATTCCCATCAGCATCACTGCCGAACACATCGTTATCATTGTTTTTTTGAATAAATTTTTCATCGCATAATCTCCATTCTATTTATTTATCGTTGCTTTATCCGCAAATGGACGCATTGATGCCATACTATCCCATATCATAACTGATATAGACTCGGAATTAGTGAAATCAATTCCGCTGACATCAAGTTTATTTTTGCCTTGCTGTAATGTAACATTTTCTTTGTGAGCGCTTACCAATTTGCCGTTTTCGTCATATGCCGCAAAAATCACATCGACATTTTGAGCTTTGGAAGAAAGAATATCAACCGCATC
Organism: Hominilimicola fabiformis; assembly: GCF_020687385.1. Taxonomy (NCBI): domain Bacteria; kingdom Bacillati; phylum Bacillota; class Clostridia; order Eubacteriales; family Oscillospiraceae; genus Hominilimicola; species Hominilimicola fabiformis. Next base: position 27,526 of record NZ_JAJEQM010000007.1, on the reverse strand, counting down.
TTGACTGAAATCTAAAATGCTGCACTCTTTTGCGGAATACTTTATACTTGTTTCGTAAACTTTTACTTCTCCTTTTACCGCAGTACCGTCTGTTTCGGTAATTCCGGCACATATCACATTTGATATATCCGCAATAAACTCCCCGGCTGAGGAAACATCAATCGGAATGACGATTTTCGCAACCTTAATTCTTTCGTTTGACGAAAACCCCATTTTATTACCGGTTCTTCCGAGGTATCCTTTTACAGAAATCCTGTTGTCGGTATTCCAAGTTGTATGCAATATGTCAAAGCATTCGTTCTTTTCAAGAGTTGCTTTTCCGACATTTTTACCGTCAAAATTCATCTCAAAGAAAAGCGTACTTAAACAGTTCGTGTTTTCTAAGTATAAATTATACTCTATCCCTGCTTCGGTGCGTTTTGGTTCAACCGCTAATGTGGTTTGCGGTTTTTTCTCTGTCTGTGCAAAGACAACAATGTTTGTTATTACAATCAACACAGTTACAATTGCTCCGATTATTTTTTTGCGTAAGTTCACTTGATCACCTCGCTGCTTTAGTTGATTATTAGATTAGTTTTAACTAACTTACCTGTAAAAAAAATAAATATTTCGTACATCACTCCTCATTTGTGGTTTGTCTTAACTAACCGTAGTATTTTTTAAAAGAGCCCTGTTCTCGGCTCTTTTGTTCGGTCGTCACACCATAATTAACAAAATAAAATGTATCACAACAAATTTAATTTGTCAATACTGAAAAAAATATTTGTAGATACTTTACAAATCAAAACATTTATGATATATTATTTATAGTTAGTCGTCACTAACCGTAAATAACGCCAAATTATTTACGAAAGGGTTTTAAGAAAATAAAATGAATAATAAATTTTTCAAACGCATGATTTCAGCATTTATTTCGGCGTTTCTTATAATTTCAAATTCAGCTGTATTTGCCGAAACTAATGACATTTTTGTTTCGCTGTCAGATTGTATCAGCAAAAGTGATGAGAATAAAGACACTCGTATTATTATTGAACTTGAAGACTCGCCTTTGCTTTCTTACAGTGAAAAAATCAATACATATTCTAATGTTTCGGATTTTCTTTCATCAAAAGAAGCAAAAGAGATAGAGCAAAGGCTTGAGCAGAATCGCAAGTCTGTCAAAAAAAGCCTTGTTCAAAGCGGTATGGATTTTACCGTTAAGCGTGAGTATTCTACAATTATGAACGGTTTGGCTGTTGAAGCGAATATTGCGGACTTGGAAGCTATCAAACAAACCGACGGTGTAAAAGAAGCTTTTGTTGCAGAATTTTACTCTTTGCCTGAACCGATAGATACCTATTCAAGCGGCGGAGTATCCGCGATAGGCGGCGATATTGCCGGTGATTTGGGTTTTACGGGCAAAAACAGTGCCGTAGCAATTCTCGATACCGGACTTGACTTATCGCACCCGGCATTTTCATCGGTGAACAGTCCGAAATATTCCAAAGAGGATATTGAAAGCGTTATAAAAAACAATAAAATGACGATTGGAAAGTTGAATGTTTCAAAGGTCTATATCAACGATAAAATCCCATACGCATATGATTATGCCGATGTTGACACCAATGTTTCCGGTGGTGAATCGCACGGAACGCACGTTGCCGGAATTGTCGGTGCAAACAGTGGCGGTGTGGTCGAGGGTGTCGCACCTGATGCACAGCTGTTTATTATGAAGGTGTTCGGTGATTCATCCGGCGGTGCATATGATGACGATATTCTGGCAGCGCTTGACGATTCGGTTAAATTCGGCGTGGATGCCATTAATATGAGCCTTGGCTCAACGGCAGGCTTTTCCGAAAGTGCATATAAATCTATGCGTGAAGTTTATAATCGTGTAAAAAATTCAGGAATAGCTTTATACTGTGCAGCCGGAAACGAATACAGCTCAACATATGAGAATGCAGCCGGAAACGATTTGTCGAAAGCGACAGAACCCGATAACGGTGTGGTCGCCTCACCATCAACCTATGAAGTCGCTCTTTCGATTGCGAGTATGAACAATATCGAAACGACATCAATTTATCTGCTTGCAAACGGCAGAAAAATTCGTTATAATGATCCGGCAGAAAAAGAAAGCGACCGGCTTATATCTCTTTCAGGCACACTTGAATATGTCGATTGCGGCGTCGGTGCTGCAACAGATTTTTCAGGCAAAAACCTCAAAGAAAAAATTGCTCTGATTCAGCGTGCCGGTGAGGAAAACGGGGAAGTTCTGACGTTTGCTCAAAAGGAAAGCAACGCAAAAAATGCCGGTGCGCTTGCCGCAATCATTTATGATAATGTTGACGGTGCGCTTATAAATATGTCCACCGATAACAAAATCCCCTGTGTCTTTATCAGCAAAACCGACGGTGAATATCTTTGCGGACAGCCCGATAAAAAACTTTCCGTAAGCAAAGATTATGTTGACACATTCAAAGATACTTATAGCGGAAAAATGAGTGATTTTTCTTCTTGGGGTGTTACTTCCGACTTAAAATTGAAACCCGAAATCACTGCCCCCGGCGGAGATATTTACTCAACGCTTCCGAACGGACTTTACGGGAATATGAGCGGTACATCAATGGCGTCACCGCATATGGCAGGTGCGGCAGCTGTTATGCAACAATACATTTCGGAAAATCGTGACGGAATAAATATGACAGCCGAGCAAAGAACGAGTCTTTTTAATGCTCTGATGATGAGTACTGCAGTTCCCGTTCAGGACGAAAACGGTATTCCGTACTCACCGAGAAAACAAGGTGCGGGTCTGGTTCAACTGCAAAATGCGATGAAATCAGATGTTTTTCTTTTAAATTCGGATAATTCAAGACCGAAAGCAGAAATCGGATATAATGAAAACGGAAATTTCAGCTTTGATTTTAAAGCAGTATCTATTGGCGATGATACGCTTCAATATGAGCCAACAATAACCGTTTTGACGGAAGATACGGTTTCGGAAAACGGTGTCGTTTATATGGCGCAAAAGGCAAGAAAGCTTTCGGACGATGAGGTTTCCGTAACAATTCCGAAAAAAATCACAGTTGTTCCAAACGGAGAAACTCCGGTCAATGTCAAAATTGAATTGACGGAAAAAGGAAAGGCAAATCTCAAAGCTCAATTTCCAAACGGAATTTATATTGAGGGATTTGTGACGATGACTCCGATACAAAATGATGAAGTATCACTTTCTTATCCGTTTATGGGCTTTTTTGGAGATTGGCAAGCGCTTAACATATTTGATTCTGATATTTATGATGATGAACCTGCTTCAATCTGCGAAACACAAATCGGACAGTTCAGAAACAGTGATGGCGGCGGATATATTCTCGGTCATAATTACTATGTCGACGGAGCGACAGAATATAACGCAAATAAAATTGCGATAAAGGGCAGCGAAACCGGCAAAAATGTGACCGCCGCCGTTTCACTCCTCAGAAATGCCGATAAACTGACTTTTTCGGTAGATGACTCTGACGGAAATACCGTTTACAGCGAAAGCTCGACAAATGTTTCAAAAAGCTATCATTCCTCTGAAGGCTATTACACACCAATGGCAGCAAAGGGCTGGGCACCGTTTGATGTATGGAACACTCCTCTCGATGACGGAAATTATGTTTATAAAATAACGGCAACACTTGGACAACACGAAGAAACAAAAGCTTTTCCGATTGTGATTGACAGTGTACCACCGGAGGTAATTTCAAGCCGTATAGAGGGGGCAAAGTGGATTGTAACCGTCCATGACAATCACTTTATTCAAGGAGTGTGTGCAACCGCAACGGGAAATGAGCCGATTACCAAATGGATAGAACCCGATGCCGTATCGTCAGATGCAACATCGGAAATCACTTTTGATTTATCTACCTCCGGATTTAAAGGACTGACACAGGCGAAAATTGCACTGATTGATTATGCCGGAAATACTTATATTTCTGATTATTATTCGCTTTCCGCAGCCGAGGTGATATATCCGCAATCGGTAACACTTGACAAGTCCGCACTTGTTTTAACCGAGGGCGAAAGTGCAATGCTGAACGCTGAGATTATGCCCCAAAATGCATCAAACAAAACTGTCACTTGGAGCATATCCGACACCGATGTTGCACAAATATCAGCAAGCGGAAAAGTCACGGCAAAAAAGACAGGAAATGCGGTGATTACAGCTCAAACAGTAAACGGAATAAAAGCAAGCTGTGATATTACCGTCAATGAAAAGCAAGCTGAAACACTTCCGATCGCAGCGGCGGTTAGCGTAAAGAAAAATACTCTTACAGGGAATATAATTCCTTTTAGATTTCAGCTTGGAAATATTAAAAAGGTGGCTACCGTATCATTTACATTTCAAAAAGATGATGCTTTGCAATTTGAAAGCCTAATCGGTAAGAACGGTTTTACTCCCCTTGGAATTAAGTGGAATAATGATAACACCGCAACAATAGCACTGTCCTATCTGCAAAACGGTGCGGGCGGAAGCTTAACCAAAAATGAGCTTTTCGATGCAGCTGAGGTTCAATTCAAAGAAATTCTTAACGATATGACGGTCGGAATAAGGCTTGTTGATGTTTCGGCAGCAGGATATGATAAAAACGGAAAAGCAGTTTACTTTACAACTAAGATTACCGCCGAAAGCGCAAATACAAATGTCACTAAAAAGTCAAGCTGTGATGTAAACGCTGACGGAGTAGTTGATCTTCTTGATATTACATATTGCCAAAAATTTTATCGAATGGGTGAAAAATCTATTGATTGGAACGATTTTAAACATTGCGATTTAGATGGTAACGGCTTGATTGACATAGAAGATTTAATTATTATATTGAAAGTAATGTAAACAATATATAACTTTTATACAATAGATATTGAAAAGCTTGTTTTTATTACTATGAACTTTTTAAGCTAAAATATTGATAGATTTGATTATACTTTTATTTAATCCAAATCCATACATTCCATAATAATCAAAAGTTTATTAGGGCTACACCATATAAATGTGTGTAGCTCTATTTTTATTTATGTGGGTAGTATTATCCTGCGTGATTACTAAATTAAGCATTGGAGCAGTAAAAAAAAACAGCAAAGCACTAGTATAATTATGTTAGGAGTGATACTACAAATATGGATTACGAAAAATTGGGTGATAACATTCGTAATTATAGAGAACAGCGAGGTTTTACCCAAGAAAAATTAGCCGAATTATCTAACATATCGGAGAAACATCTTTCAAAAATTGAAAGAGGAAAAATCAATATAAAAATTGATACATTGGTTAATATAGCTGATGCATTAGGAACTTCGGTTGATAAACTGTTATTGGATGCTTCATCATATGTCGAGCCGGATTATATTTCTCAAATTACATATCATTTATCAAAACTATCGAGATAGGATCAGGAACGGCTATTATGGCATTTGGAACAAAATAATGTATTTGAGATCAAAAAGAAAGCCTTGCTAAAACTATAATCTGTGCTGACATATCCGCAGGTGTTGATTATGAAAAAAAGATATAAAAAAGTAAATAACAAGCAAAAACCAATATTAAGGCCGTAGAATTTACAGTAATTCTATGGTCTTTTTTGACTTTTTGCAACAATGAAATAAATTCAATATAACTAAATACATTTGGCGTGGCAATCTTGCACGCATATATGGTATCCGCTTTTATAAAGTGAGTTGCCGTGCGGTTAGGAGTGATATATAATGTGTCGTTGTCCAACACCAATTATATTTGTATATATTAGAAGAAATCGCTCTCATCAACACAAGGCAAGCAGCAGAAAGAATAATAATTCGGACTCAGATGGTGGAGCAAAAACACACTCATACCGTACAGCCAAATTTACCCGTATTTTTAGAACGGGCAAGTTTGGCTGTTTTTGTTTGAAATTTATTAGTAAACATAGCCGTGCGCCGCCACGCTCTTTTGTGCAATTTTAACGAAATTTACACGAAAGGGCGATTTTATGAAAATATTTTTTGAAAACCAGAAAAAACTGCATAGTTACTCCTGTACAATGGAAAGCGAAAGGAGGTGCAGTCGGTAATGAAAGACAAGTTGTCAGCATTTGAACGCAGACTTGAAATACTGTTTTTACTTAATAAATGCAAAGAAACAACAGCGGTAGAATTAGCCTACTATTTTGCAGTAAGTAAAGATACCATATTCAGAGATGTCGATTTTCTAAACCGATATGCACCTATATATACCAAGCGAGGAATGTTTGGAGGAATTTTCATAAATGATGAAAGTCGTAAAAATCTATTGCTATACTTATCAGACGATGAGGAAAAACTCCTTAAAAAACTGTCAGCAAATCTTGATGATACGGCAAAATATTATATAAACAATATTCTGAACAAATATTCAAAGCCAAGAATCGGTACATAATCCTTTCATTTACAAAGAAAGCACGCAAGATAACGGCGGTGCAGTATAACGGCAAACAGATACATTCCGGTATAGAATCTCTCAACTATAATGTACTTGATGGCTACTCAAACGAGCAGCCATCTTTTTTAATATGCCGGAATGCCATATCCGTAGATAACTGAACTTCCAACCGGATATGTTTTGGTTCTGCACGTGTCTGACGAATTGCCCTCTATGGTGTAAACATTTCCGTTTTCGCACTTTTCAACGATACCTGTATGGTCGGTTATGCCGTCGCTTTCCCAATCAAAGAATATGATTGTTCCGGGTGCAGGCTCTTTTTGTTTTTAAGACTTTGAACAAAACATCATCAACTGCGTCGGTGTATCTGCCTTGTGAAATTAGGTTGTTCTTCAAGCGAACAAGGGACTGAATAGTCTGTCTGTATTCATCATCGGAAAGATATAAATGATATTTCTGTTCTTTCAAAGCAACCACCTCGCTGTTTTTATCTGATTTGATGATATATTAAAGAGAAAATTTTATCAAATATGCAAAAAAGGCTTCTGCCCAAAACAGGGCAAAAGCCTTAAAAATTATGCGATTTTTAGGTTTAGTTGTAAGCCAATGGGGACTATTTCATCTGCCCGAAAACACGTTTTTGAAAAAAAGTGTTGCAAAAGTGTTGCAAAAGCGGTTGTTCAAAAAGTGCCAAGTCCCGAAAGGCACATAAATACTGGGTTTTTCGGCACATCTAAACCAAAGGGAACTACTCCCACTCGACTTCCTCTTTTTTATTCAAGGTGTTTTTCATTTATTTACTGTGATTTTATTTCGCACATTTCACAGTTTTTCTTGTGGTAATTTTGTTTACGTAAGTTTTTGTACTCAAATTGTACTCAGAAATAATGCTTATTCAAATGTAAATATCTCTTTTAGAAAATTTTTTACATATGGATATTTTCTATCACATTGTTCAAGGAGTTCTATTATAGCTCTGTCACCCGGTATATTAAACATACCAGCAAGACCATTTTTAATATCGTTTGTTGCTTTTTTCGCTGATACAAATGATATTTTATGCCCTTCCTCCTGATTTTGTTCATTTTTTTCATATTCAATCGTGTAAAGAATACCGTTATTTTGATAAGCTGGCTTTATAATTTTTTCAGTTACTTTGCCAATATCAATAGTGTTAAATGATTTTTTTTGAAGAAGTTTATTGACTAAGTAACATATAATTTCAGGATATACATAATCTTCAATTTCGTGATTGCATGTGTTATTTGTTAAATTCATATTGCTCGTATTATTAAAGTTACAAAGTAATACTGGACAGACATTAATATAAGTGTATTTATCTTTTTTTATTTTGCAATAAACATCACGCCCTGCCAAATCATTGTCAAATAATACCTTAACACACGGCTTGTAGGCAGTTGTATTGTCTTTATAATATGAATTATAAAAATCCAAATATTTTTCAACATTAGTCACACCATCTGCCGATATAATGTTAGGTTTCTTAAATCCAAAATAATCACCAAGTTGTTCAAGATACTTTTTATCACATCCTCCTTCTACCAAAATATTATTCTTTTTAAGCACATTATAAGTATTTTGTTCTATTCCTAAATGCTCACATATTTGATCATACCCATCATTCGTGCTTATATCTATAAAAATTGTTTCGACAACATCTATGTATCTTTTTTTACGTGCACTATGTTGTGGATAATGTTTAGAGCCTAATAGTATTATATTTTTCATCGAATACTGATTTATAAAATTCTTCGAATGAGTAGTGTAAAAAATTTGCATTTTATCAGAACTTTCTTTGAAAAATTCCATAAGTTTTTTTTGCAATCCATCATGTAGAAAAATATCTGGTTCATCAACACATAGAATATAACTCTTCTTATGCTTGATTCTTTTAAGTATTTCAAAATTTAATAGTATTACCGCTAGTCGTTGTAGTCCAGAACCTTTTTGTTCTATCCCTCTACAGCCTTTATCATCTATTAATAATTCAACATCATCCGAAATCAAATCTCTAAATGTATCAGCTGAGCTTGGGACTTTAAAAGTTACATTCCAATTACTTTTAAATTCATTAAAAATCCGAGATATATCATTTGAAAAAACATCCAAAATTTCTTGTAATCCAGTTATATACTTTACATAAGCATTTTTTAATTCTTGCTTGCTTTTAGTCATTCTACTTTGTTCATATTCTACATCGATTGCATCATTTGTTAACTTCTCTATTAAGTCAGGTATGTCTATATTTATGGATTCTATATATCTAAATTCTATTAATTCCAATTTGCTTTTTATTTCAGCAAAAGTCATTGTTTTTTTGCTTTTTTTGTTAATCAAAGTACCTCTTTTGGTAAACGAAACTCCCGATAGAAACTTTTCATTTTGAATATTATAATATTTGAAATCACGGGTAATTTGAAAATATTCATCATTTTCATCATCACAAAGTGTTACTGTGATTTTAGGATCTATTCTAGCTCCTCCTTGAGCCTGTTTTAATGTTGGTCTATCCATTGAAATTTCATAATCTTCAGGATTAAAAAATAGATTAATTGCCCTTAATGTATTTGTTTTTCCAACATTATTTTCCCCACATATCGATATTAAATTAGGTTCGCTTTCTATACATAGCTTTAGGTTTAATATAGAACGAAAACAACTAATTTCTAAATCTGCTATTTTTAACATACATAATCTCACTTTCTAAACACAAACAAATACTCATGTGCTATCAACAAAAAATTATATTTCACACTATTAGTTTTCCAATATCCCGTTGCTTTACAGTTATGTTGTTCTTTTATAATCAGCTCTTTCAGCTTAAACCCTGCGTCTTGAAATATTTTCATCACATCAAATGACATTGGAATCATACAGCCTTTTTGCCGAGTATCGCCCATTAGAATGGCACAGAACTTGTCCTTTTTTAGCACACGGTAGCTTTCTGATGCAACCTTTTTCATTTCTTCAAAAAAATCCTTGACTTTTAACTGAGATAAATCATTTTTTAAGCCATCGCTATATTTAATAATATCAGCATAAGGTGGATGTGTACATATTAAATCTATGCTTTCATCAGGAACAAAATCAAGGTTTCTTGCATCTCCTTTTTTTATATATACCTTACCTTTTGCAGGCTCATAATCAAAATCTGTTTTTTCTCTGCATCTGTCGAGAGCTGCATCATTTACATCAACACCGATTATATCTCTATTTAAAAGTTTTGCTTCAACAAGAGTAGTACCGCCGCCTGCAAATTGATCCAACACCAGATCTCCTTCTTGGGAATACCTGAGTATGATATTCCTTGGAATGTACGGCGACCAATTCCCGCGCCATTTTGCATCGTGTGTTGCCCAATCACCGCGTTTAGGGAACGACCAATGTGTAGTCATTTCAAGTTCAAAGTCTTCCGGTTCCCATTTTTTAATTTTTTTATTTTCCATATTACTGTCTCCGGTTAATGTTAATATCAAACAAGATGTTCAAATTTAAATTTATCTAAAGAGAAAATTTTTATTTTATCTTCATAACATGTGTCAACTTTTTCTTTTCTAATTTTGTTAAATGAATTTGCAATAACAAATGTTTGTACGTTACTAAACTCTTCGTCTGTAGTAATTCTATCAATCCATTTCAAATACCTTACAGCTTGTTCATAAGCATGAAAATTAGCACAGCCTCTTTTCAATTCTATTACTACATTAGGAATTGTCCCATCTTTAATAGGATTTTCCATGCTATATAAGCAAATATCAGCCCTATCCATATCCATTGGCTTAAATGGGGAAATTGGTACTTGCCTACATAAAATATAATCATCTGACAAAAAATCATAAAACGGCTTTAAGGAAGCAAGAATTGTAAATTCTAATTGTGCCTCATTTATAAAGTTGTCCTTAATGTCGATTAATTTTTCATCAAATAATGTTTCGTCTGTACCTTTTTCAATATTTTCACATGTTGAATAATCAATGCAAAAAGAAGAATTTTTGATTAATTTAAGGAGAGTTGACACTTCACCTGGAGTTAATGTACAAAAGCCCATACCTTGCATACTATTAGACGGTAATGGATAAGGATATTTTCCTAACTCAAAATACAAATCATCCGATATGATATATTTACCAGTATCTTTATTTTGAATAAACTGCAGTATAAAAGGTTGAGCCTTATCACTGCCATTCACCCTAAAAACACCCTTTTTATCTGACGGTATATATCTAGATGATTCATCCCAAAAAAGAGGAGCTTTTGCTTTCTTACCAAGTGGGCTATTTTCACCATTCAGATAAAAAGAGCCTGCATCCTTATTACCATATATTTTTCCTCCATAGACTATTTTTCGTTTTAAAAAGAAGAATACATCGGTGCCCTCTCTGCTACAAGCATAATCAGCTAAAACTGCATAATGTTTACTTCGACTTGAAGGGGTTTCTGTAAATACAGGCTTCATTAGGAATCCATAAACGCCTTTATTTAAATATAATTTCAATGTTTGTTCATCATATAGTGCGATAAACAATCCTCCCTGCATTTTTAATATCCCCCTTATTTAAAAACCTCTTTAATTATTCCATTTTCCAAATCGTTAATATTATATATGTGTGGCATGATGTCAAATGTTTCTTCAAGATTATGTCTTGCGCTTGTCCATCCGGCCCCATCCGTAAACCATACAAAAGTCACACCATCAATAGTATCGACTTCCTGAGATATCTGTTTATAACTTCTTGCAGTTTCATTGAGCTTGGAACCACCGCTTGTATAACAATTTGTTTCTATAACATAAATTTGATTATCCGTCTTTATAACATAATCAAATCTTTTTTCTGTTTTTCCGGTATTGGAAATTGCGGATAAATCAATGTCCCATTTTTCTGTTATCTGATGAATATACATCTCTTTAAAATAATTTTCATCTTTTATAAATCCAGCTTTTTTTATGTAATCTTCAACCACATTTTCCATTAGATGTCCGCCACGATTTTTGCGGCCATTTGAATCCAACCCCGTTTCCACACCAGTTGCATAATCATATAAATTATTTATTATGTGTTTTTCAAGTAATTCAAACAGCCCTGTTTTTCTCATAAATACGCAATATTGCTCTATCGTTTGATTTGCCTCTTTAAAGGAATAAGTAAATTCACCATCCCCGTCAATGGCATAAATCTCATTCGTTCTTACTGCAAGCAATAAAGGAATGCACTTTAATGTTTCCGGATATTTTCCGACTAACTGTATAAATTCCTCTTCTATGTTTTTTGAACCAATAAGTGAATTTAATATATTTAATTCAACTTTGATTTTTTCTACATTTTTATAGATTTTCGGAAAATCAACATAATATCCATAATCAGCAATACTTGCTCTAAAAGTTGACAACCATGCATTAAAATCTCTCATGATATGTACCTCTTCAATTTATTTTAATTTTTATATTCCCATCAGAATATGTCCAAACAGCATTCGTAGGTTTAAAAGAACCATCATCAGCAATTAAACCAAATCTTTTATACGCTTCTGTAACTCTCGCAAAATATCTTCTTCCTTTATCAATTTTTAATTTATTTGTATAGCTGTTATTAAAACATACATCATACTCATAAATATCGCCGTCTAGTTGTTCCAAAATAGCTCTTGGTATAGGAAGTATGCGCGCACGTATATCATTGTTTGAAATTTGCTTTTCTATTTGTATTTGATTGGGTGATTGCTCATTTTCAATACCAACTCTATTTTTATTTAAAAATTCATCCATAGCAGATTTGCTGAATTGAGGATTAAATACAAAACCAATTTCATTTTCAATACAGCTAATAATTAAATCTTTCCCATCAACTACAAGTATAGGCCTTTGAGGATCTAGTTCATTTGCTTCTATTTTAGCTTTATCAGAAACCTTGGCAGTCGTAATAAATATTCCTTTACCATTTGAAAATGAACCTCTCAAGGCTCTTATTTTCTCCGGAGATATGTTTGCTGTTGGTTTGTACCGTTTAGCTTGTATATAATATTTATCCGAATCGGCTTGATTAAATTCGCCAATACCTTTACGTATCGCCGTTAAATCTATTCCTCCATCATCTGAACGCTTTGTGACATAAACTTCATCCAATCCTATTTTTTCAAGATAGGATTTTAAGAAATCTTCGAATACATATCCATTTTCAAAATAGTTATAAAAATTATTAATTATCTCTTTGAACTGTTCAGAAGATATTTCTGTATTTTTTCGCATATCATTCTCCTTAAAAATTCGATATTAGAAGCTCTTTTATCCTACCTCTTGCATCGCTGTTACAATTTATCATACGAGTAGCTTCAACTCTTTTTATTTTATGAATAGCATAAATTTTGTCAAAGAACTCGTCTTCCTTGTTTGTATTTTTAGGATCTGAGTTGCTGACAACAACCATTGCACCTTTGTTACTTATTCTTTCAACAAAATTCGCAAGTTCTATTTGTTTTTCATCATCAAATAAATTCTCGGTATATGCCGTGAAATTTGATGTTTCTGTAAGCGGTCTGTATGGAGGATCAAAGTATACAAAAGTGTTCTCATCTATGAAGTCATCAGATTTTTTATAATCTTCGCAAACAATTTTAACATTTTGCAATTTTTCCGACACTGCTCTAAGTTTTTTTTCATCACAAATAAGAGGATTTTTGTATGCGCCCATAGGCACATTAAAAAGTCCTTTTCTGTTCACTCTGTAAAGACCATTAAAACAAGTCTTGTTAAGAAATATCATAAGTGCTGCTTTTTCAATATTATCCGCTTCATTGCCATTCACTTTAATATCATTAAATCTTTCTCTCTTTGCAATATAATATTTCTTCCTGTTATCAGTATCAAGAGGAACATAGTCTTCTTGATAGCTTATAAGCAGATGAATAAGCTTATCTATATAATCTCTTACAATAATATAAGTGTTGATAAGTTCTGCGTTAATATCGCTGATGTATATTTCATCTAAATCAAACTTACTGAGGATATCAAAAAGCACTGCACCACCGCCAACAAAAGGTTCAGCATATTTGTTGATTTTAACATTTTCAAAAGGATAATATTTTTCAATTTCCTTTATGAGCTGTCCTTTTCCACCGGCCCATTTCAAAAAAGGTTTTACGGAATTTTCGTCATTCTTATTATACCGTGTGCTTCTTGCATCAATAGGCTTTTTTGCATTCATGGGAATTAACCACATATTACCTATCATTTCAGCATTTGCAATTCTATTTTCAGAACAAAGAACCGCCACCCGCCTTTGTGATATACCCCATTTAGCAGCCGCTTCTCTTGCAGACATCAGTTCCATAATTTTACACTCCTTGTCTATTATAAATAATATTATATTCTAAATCTGGAATAAAAGCAATACTATTTTAAAATTTTCTGCTTTTCTCATGAAGATTTTATCTTTATTGATATAAAATGACGAAAACAGACTTTTCCCTTTTGTTAAAATCAGAAAAGCCTGTTTTCAAAGTTCATTATTTTTACCGTGTAGTATATACGATCTCGTCTAAAACAATTTCTTCTGCTCGTGCTTTAATATTATTCATTCTCCTTACCCACTCCATTTGGTTTTCTTTCTTCAGTTCTTCTGTTACGCCTTCGTTTTCTGCAAAGTAATCTATCAGTTCATTCAGCATCCTATAAGCTTCACGATTAAGTTCGTAGAGATATTCATCCAGTTTTCCTTGCAGAATCAAAGATGAATAGAATCCTTTGCGGTGATTTTTTATAAATTCTTTATGAAGCCTGCCGTACGCTCCGAGCTGGCGGTGCTTCTTTGGTACTTCCACATTTGGATAGTAATAATCTCCGCGTCTTACATACTCAATTCCGTTTTCAATAATTTTTTCTTTCATGGTTAAATCCTCCTTTTCATTTTGCCCCTAACTACCTGAACAGGAATGTGGCACATTCCTGTATAGGCAATTAAGGGAAAGTTTCATTTTACAAATTCCGAACGATTATGCGATTTTGATTTTCCTGCAATCTTTAAAATCTCTTTAATCCTATCCACACCGAGAAATGATTTTATCTTATCGTAATCTCTTAGCTGTGTTTTTAATTTGCTGTTTTCCAAATTCAAGTGCCACAGCCTTGATTTATAATTGTCATTTTCTTTAGTTAGGTTCGCAATAACTTCCGCCGATTTTGATTCAGCCCTTTCTGCCCGATAACATCTTCGTGCAAAGTTTTTCACAATCTCCAAAAGCTTTTTTATGAGTGGCTCGACATATTTGGTTTTGTATGTTTTTGCAGACATTAAAGGTGACGGATCTTTTAATACAAAATCCTCATCGCCTTTTATCTTTCGGACAGTTACCAGTGCGTATTCTTCAGCGTTTTTGTAAGTTTTCATTTGATCCTTAAGCTCATCCTTTTTATTTTCCAACTTCTCGACTTCTTCGGCGAGTTTTTCTTTTTTAAATTCACTCACAGTTTTATGCTTTTCGTGTGTGTTTTTTTAATCCCATTCAATACCATGCTCAAGCATAATTTGTGATAAAACTTCTTTTTCAGAAGCAACCCACTGATTCCATTCCGTATCGGAACGGCTGCCGCCGATGAAGCCTTGCGCTTCCAACGCTTTCTTTAAAGACACTCTCGTTTCAAGTCCGCGTTTGCTGTTTGTCGTGAACGGAATAAAATCAATATGCAGATGCGGCGTTGCTTCATCCATGTGAAGATGAGCAGAGAATACCCGAAGATTCGGATTTCGTTTTTCAAAATCGTGCATATACCTATCAAGTATCTTTTTTGCCAGTTCACCGTTTTCGGTTTCAGCGCCCATGGTATCTTTATCACCTATCTGAAGTATGATCTCATGGAACGGTTTTTCCTGTTTGCCTGTTCTGATTTTTTCATAGTAATCGGCAATCACTCTGTCGCTTCGGGTTTGTTTTTCGTTGTACTTTTGAAGAGCTTCATCAAACAGTTCATGATATACGTCTTGAATTTTTTCATTGCAGTATGTGATGTTATTTTTCGTTCTTTCACCATCAACATTTTCTGCAATAAAATCTCTATTGTTATGGGTAATAGAGCCTTTTCCGACCATTGCACTGATCGTTCTTTTCATAAAATTTCACCTCTTTTCGGCTTGTTTCGGTTCTGTTACTCTTGTCAAGAGTAACGCAAAAGCACTTTTGTCAGCAAGCCAACAAAAATGCCGGCAGTCTGCGACTGTTTGCGCTCTTGCAGAGGGCTTATCGGCTTGCGCCGATATGTATTCCGCTTATCGCGTCATAGATGGCAAACCAATAAAATTCCTGCCCGGAAATTTCATGTTTTGCCTATCGGTAAATCGTCATTTCATTCCTTATTACCGAAACAGGAATGTGCCACATTCCTGTAAATATCTCTTATGGAAAATCACCACCGGAAGCTTTTCGGCACTCCTTTTTCATCGAGATATTTCTTGCGTGCTTCCTCACGCTCCTGCTCCGTTTCTGCGGTTTTGTATTTTGTGTAATAACTCCGCATGGTAATTCTATCTAACTTCATCTGAAGTTCTTTTTTGATTTCACGCTCCAGATCGAATATTTCCTCATTGTCAAATCCGATTTCTTCGCTGTAAAAATATTTAATCATTTTCACAAACAAAGCTTCGCTTATTTGCAGCTGTTTCATCTTATCACGTCCTATCTTTTAAGGTGGCAAGATGCCATTTTCTATACAATAGGGCATCTTACCATCTTGCAATTAATTTAAACTCAAATACCATTGGTTGTTTTTGCGCATTGACTTTATTTTTAGTTCATCTTTTGCGTTTCTTACTGTCTTTTCCGAAAAGCCTTTTTCTTTTGCAAGCTTCATTATTTCAGTTTGAGGTTTCGCACCATTTAAAACAAACTCCTCAAGAAAATCAATTGCAGCTTGCTTTTTTGTTCCTTTAGCAGTTCCTGATAACAAGTCATCAGCCGTAACATCATATTCACCTATCCATTCAAATCCATTCTCTTTACTTAATCTGAAAGCAATAGATTTCGCTTCTGGAGCAAGTGAACTTTTTGTTTGACATACAACTCTGATTTCCGGTTCATCTTTAATTCTTCCTACAATCAAAACGCTTCTTGCTGCCGCCTGAAAATCAATCGATCCCAGTCCTCTGTATGTTGATTTTCCCATGCTACATTTGTTCATGTGTCCTATTAAGATGATTGCACATTTATACTTATCGGCAAGTTCTGCTATGTGCTTCATAACCGGCCTGATTTTATTTGCTCTGTGCATATCGACATCAGCCCCTAAAAATCCTTGAATCGGATCTAAAACTACAAGCTTAGCTTTTGTTTCAACAATAGCCTGTTCAAGCCTTACATCGCGCATTGTAAGCGGTGTATCTTTATCATCAATTACAAGCACTTTTGAACAGTCTGCGTCTGCGGATAACAGGCGAGGCTTTATGGTATCGCCCAGTCCGTCTTCTGCTGTCTGATAAATAACGTTTATAGGCTGTTTCGCTTTTTCATTTATAATAGCCTCACCTTTCGTCAGTCTTGCTATAATTTGCAGTACAAGTGTTGTTTTCCCCTCACCGGGATCGCCTTGAATTATTGTAATCTTTCCATAAGGTATGAAAGGATAAATCAGCCATTCAATATCTTCAACTTCAATGTCTTGCATATTAATTAATTTTAACTTACTCAAATTTTTCACCTCAGTTCCTCTTGAAATTTTAACAGGAATGTGGTAAAATGCCATTGTTGGAGTGGTACTTACCACATTCCTTGCCTTAATGTATTTGCAGATACGTTAGGGCTTTTTCTTTGTTATAAAATCATCTTGTGATAGTTTCTGATTATCCTTTGTAATGATAATCAACTGATTAAGTAAAGCCTTACATTCATTTGCTATATCAACCATTTCATCAATATCAGATACCGTTTCAAGCACTTCTCTGAGCTTTTTAAATTCAAGGCTTAACCTATCGCTTTGATATTTTCCGACCGAAATACAAATGTTCTGATGCAGCAGGGATTGTATAAAATATTCACCCTTAGGCATACCGCAAACTTTAATTCTTGCCTGTATTTCTTCATACTCTGACGGTGTTACGCGGAAATTGATTATCCTGTTACGAACCCTGTTTTTATTCTTCGTCGCCATTGTGCAACCCCTCCTTATACACCTTATCAAGTTTGTCTGAAAGTTTTCTTTGCTTATCCGGATAAACATGAGCATAAACATTTAAGGTTGTTTCAATATTTTTATGTCCTAACCTTTCTTTCACCTCAAGCGGAGCTATGCCCATTTCAAAAAGCAAAGCGCAATGCGAATGCCTTAAATCGTGTATTCGAATATGCTCAATTCCACTGTTTTTCAACGCTCGCTCTTTTTCATGTTCCATATAATATTTTGTAACCTGGAACAATCTGTCATGTTTAGTCAGACCGTATACAGAATTCATATAGTCTTTAATATCAGCAAGTAAAAAATCGGGAACTGATATTGTTCTTGTGCTGGCATATGTTTTTGTAGGACCGTTTTTCTTTTCTTTGGTGTTATAAGTCTTATTGATTCTTATTGTCTTGTCTTCAAAATCAATATCTGCCGGTGTCAGAGCAAGCATTTCGCCTAATCGCATACCTGTCCAAAACAAAGTCATAAAGGTAACATATGATTTTTGTTTATCCATAATACCGTCAAGAAATTTTGAAAATTCATCAACCGTTAAAAACCTCATTTCAGAAGCCTGCTTTTTACCCATGCTGCTAACCTTCTTACACGGATTGTTCTGCAAATCATAATAAGTTACCGCATAATTGAAAATAGCTTTAAGTTGATTGTTAATCGTATGAAGATACGTTTCAGCATAAGGCGTTCCGTCCTTTTTCCTAAGAGCAATTACTTCATTTTGCCAACTGCGAATATCAGCCGCTGTTATGCTGTTCATGCTTTTCTTTGCAAAATACGGCAAAATTTTTGTGTCAATAATATTGTCCTTTGTTTCCGTAGTTGAGCTTCGATTTCTGTTATTGATATCATTTCTGTAAATTTTAACGAACTCCTCAAAATTCATATTAAAATCTGCTTGCTGTGACATCAAGAAATTTCTAACCCATTCTTCTGCGTCTCTTTTTGTGTTAAAGCCTCGCTTAGTTGTTTTTTTTCGCTCACCCTGCCAATTTGTATATCGGAACTGAATGAGCCACTTCCCTGTTTTTGCATCTTTTTGTGCTTTCATAATTTCATACCTCCTTATGCGCTGTATCCAAACCAGCGCTTTTTAAAATAATCCTTTGGAACTTTACCTGCGATTACAATATATCCATCTTTTTTCAGCTCATCATTCAGGCTTCTTATAATCTTATAAGCGTGTCCGATGGATATACCAAGCATTTCTGCCATTTCAGGCGCTGTAATGTAGATTCTGTTTTCATTCATCGTAGTCTCACCTCGTTAGATTCGTTGTAGCCTATTCGCTACATTTACCATTATAGCGTATTCGCTACGTTTTGTCAAGAGGTTTTTTAAATTTTTTTATTTTATTTATATTTACATTTTTTCAAAAGGTATGGACTTTTGATTATATTTATGTTATAATTGTAGCGAGAAAACTATAAAAAGGATTGATAATATATGACAATAGGTGAAAAAATCAAATATTTTAGATCTCGTATAGGCATTACCCAGGCAAAACTTGCAGAACTTTCCGGTATACACCCTGTATCTATACGAAAGTATGAAACAAACAAAATGACACCTCAAACAGAGCAGATCGATAAAATTGCTGAAGCCCTCGGTGTCAGTTCTTTTGCGATAACCGGATTTGAAAATAATATAAGACTTGAAACTATTGGCGATTTTATGGGATTGATGATTATGCTTATCAAGGCTAATATTGTATTAATTGATGGTGAAAGAGAAGAAGATGATGAATATAAACCGGAAACTGTTTCTTTTAAGATAAATCCTCTTATAACAAAATTTTTTAAAGCAAATGCCGGAGATACAGAATATAACGCAGATGACGTTTTATGTAGATTAAAACAAGAAAACCTTTTGAAAGATATACTTCGTTGGGAAAAGATAAATTACGGATATGAAAAATGTGCCGCTAAATATAGCGACACACCTGATAAAGAAACATTAAATGTCTTAGATAGCTTAAAA
The DNA here is from genome assembly GCF_020687385.1 of Hominilimicola fabiformis. Taxonomy (NCBI): domain Bacteria; kingdom Bacillati; phylum Bacillota; class Clostridia; order Eubacteriales; family Oscillospiraceae; genus Hominilimicola; species Hominilimicola fabiformis. The sequence continues at coordinate 7,955 of NZ_JAJEQM010000007.1, read as the reverse complement.
GAGACAAAAGAAGCGATTGAATTAGAACTGCAGCGTTCAAACGTTATGCTCGGTTCAAAAAACGGTATCACCGTTAAAATTTCATCAGATATTTAGTCTACAAGGAGGGTTATTATGAAGATTAATGATAAAAATGCACTTGATGTTTTAAAAAAGGAGTTTTCCGACTTAGGTCCTGAAATTATTGACAACTTCAGACGCAAATATCAACAACATGTTGATGAAGCAGTTGAAGATGAATTTTTTTGTGGAATCCACAGAGCAATTTGTGCAATGATGGAAGCAAATGTAGATGACAAAAAAATTATTGACTTGTTAATTAAGTATTGGGACTTAAAACCAAGTGATGCAAAAGAATACTTCGAATCTAGCAAAAACATGGAGAGTAATTAACTTTTGTACTCAAAACGCACTCAAAAGACAAAAAGAAACCCCGAAAACCCTGTATTTACAAGGATTTCGGGGATTTTTCGTTTTATTCCCACTCAATAGTTGCGGGTGGTTTTGAAGTTATATCATAGACAAGTCTATTAACGTGTTTTACTTCGTTTACGATACGATTTGATGCTTTTTCTAGGACATCGAAAGGTATTCTTGCCCAATCAGCTGTCATAAAGTCGGTTGTGGTTACGGCTCTTAAAGCAAGAGTATAATCATATGTTCTGCCGTCACCCATAACACCGACGCTACGCATATCTGTAATAACGGCAAAATACTGGTTTATATCTCTTTCAAGACCTGCATTTGCGATTTCTTCTCTGAATATAGCGTCTGCGTCACGCAAAATTTCAAGTTTATCTTCTGTAATTTCACCTATAACTCTTACGGCCAGTCCAGGTCCCGGGAATGGTTGACGCCATACGAATTTTTCAGGCAAACCAAGTTCGATACCAAGCTGACGCACTTCATCCTTAAACAAATCACGAAGCGGTTCAACAATTTCTTTAAAATCAACGTGTTCCGGAAGTCCGCCTACATTATGATGGCTCTTAATAACAGCCGCATCACCTGCACCGCTTTCGATAACGTCCGGATAAATTGTACCTTGAACAAGATAATCAACCTTACCGATTTTCTTAGCTTCCGCCTCGAACACACGGATAAATTCCTCACCTATAATCTTACGTTTCTTTTCGGGTTCTTTTACACCCTCAAGCTTACCTAAAAATCTATCCTGTGCATTTGCTCTGATAAGGTTAATATCAAACTGATTTCTGAAAAGATTTTCAACTTCATCGCCCTCATTTTTACGAAGAAGTCCGTTATCAACGAACACACAAGTAAGCTGCTTGCCTACCGCTTTATGAAGCATAACTGCCGCAACAGATGAATCCACACCGCCTGAAAGAGCACATAAAACTTTACCGTCACCAATCTTTTCACGCAAAGCCTGAATTGATTTTTCGGCAAAATCGGACATAAGCCAATCGCCCTTACAACCACAAACGTTAAACAAGAAATTCTTCAACATCTGCTGACCTTGTACAGAATGATTTACTTCCGGGTGATACTGTACCGCATACAATTTCTTTTCTTCATCTTCATAAGCCGCACACGGACAATCGTTAGAATAAGCAGTAATCTTGAAACCTTCCGGAATTTTATCGATATAATCCGTATGGCTCATCCAAACTACTGTATTTTTATCAACATTTTCAAACAACTTACTTTCAGAAGTTGTAATTTCCGTCTTACCGTACTCACTTACAGGAGCAGTATCAACGTGACCGCCAAGAGTATATGCCATAAGCTGACTGCCGTAACAAATACCCAAAATAGGAATACCAAGTTCAAAAATTGCCTTATCGCAGTGTGGTGATTTTTCGTCATACACACTGTTCGGACCGCCAGTAAAAATGATACCTACCGGATTTTTTTCTTTAATCTTCTCGATAGAATTTTTGTATGACATAACCTCGCAATATACGTTACATTCACGCACTCTGCGGGCTATAAGCTGATTATACTGACCGCCGAAGTCAAGTACAATTACTGTTTCATTCTGCATTTTCTTTCCTCCGTTTATTATATTATTTTAATTATATCATTAATCGACACTGTTTTCAATAGCTTTTACAAGTTTTAATGTTCTTTGCACGACCATTCTGTCACAGCTAATTTTATGACAGCCGTGCGTTCAAGCACGTTTTCGTTAAATTCATAATCGGATTCACCTGTATAGTGGTGCATGATTTGATTAAGTCCTTTAATTTTAGTGTCCCTGTCTGCCACTATTTTTACCTGTCCCCTACCCATAATGCTTTGATACAAATACGAATGACCGCAAGCAGTATCACTTGTTACAAGCTCATGTTTCGTATCTGTTTCAAAACTTATTTCGGGTTGATTATTGATTAGATCAATCTTCTTCCCCTCTGTCGCTCCGTGAAAATACAATGTAAGTTTGCCGTTATTATCTTCATATCCGAAGTTCATCGGAACAATATACGCACCTTTATCGTCCACCAATCCTATACGACAGCAGTCACACGATTTCAACATTTCAATCATTTTATTGTAATCCGTAACTTCACGTTCTTTTCTTCGCATCATTACAACCTCAGTTCTTGCTCTCCAAAATTATTGTAACAGGACCGTCATTTGTAAGTGATACTTTCATATCCGCACCGAATTCGCCTGTTTCGGTATGTATACCTTGTTCCCTGATATATGCAACAAATTTTTCATACATTTCATTTGCGCTGACAGGCTCCATTGCGTTGCCAAAATACGGTCGTCTGCCATGCGAGCAATCGCCGTATAAAGTAAATTGCGATATAACGAGCATGCTTCCGCCGACATCTTCAAGACTCAAATTCATTTTATCGTTTTCGTCACTGAAAATACGCAACTTTATAATCTTGTCTGCGATATACTTCATATCTTCTTCTGTATCACCGTTGCCGACACCGAGAAGAACAAGCAAGCCGTCATCTATTTTTCCGTTCACTCTGCCGTCAATTTTAACATCAGCATTCGTTACTCTCTGTACAACCGCTCTCATACGTCATACCCACTTTCTTCTATTATCATCTGCAAGCGTTCCCATTCTTCCATAAGGCTTTCGATTTTGTCCTGCAATTCTGTTATTTTATCGGTTATCTCGCCTGCTTTGACATAATCAGTTGCAATATCGGAATTTTCAAGCTCTTTAGAAAGTTCCTCAACCTCCGATTCCTTATTTGATATTTCGTCCTCAACCTTTGCAAAGCGATTAAGCGTTTTACGTTTTTCCGCCTCCAAACGCTTTTGCTCCTTATAATCAAGATGACCTGCCGACTCTGTTTTCTGTTCTGTCTTAACCGTTTCACGAGCCACAAAGCTGTCGTAATCACCTCTGTAACTTTCAACACCGTTCGGTGTCAAATACAAAATTCTGTCGGCAAGTTTATTTATAAAATATCTGTCGTGCGATACCATTATCATAGTACCGTCATAATCGGAAAGTGCATTTTCAAGAGCCTCTCTCGATTCAATGTCAAGATGGTTTGTAGGTTCGTCCATTATAAGCAGATTAACACTCTTAAGCATAAGTTTTACAAGTTCAACTCTCGCTCTCTCGCCACCGGACAACTTATGTATTTCCTTAAACACATCTTCGCCTTTAAACAAAAATACTGCAAGTGCATTTCTGATTTGAGTTTGAGTAAGGTTAGGATATTCATCCCATACCTCGTCTATAACTGTTTTATCCATATTAAGATTTTCTTGAATTTGATCATAGTATCCTATATGGATATTCGCACCGATTTTATATGAGCCTTCCGTCTGCTCATAATCGCCCATTAAAATTTTAAGCAACGTCGTTTTACCGCAGCCGTTCGGGCCTAAAAGGAATACCTTTTCACCTTTTTTAATAAGCATATCAACATTTGAAAACAATCTGTTATTATCAAATGCCATGCCCAAGCTTTCCGTCTGAACAACATCTTGTCCGCCGCCTGCACAGGCCTTGAATGTAAACTCCATTTCTTCGGGCGACTGCATAGGTGCATTCAAATCTTTTTCAAGTCTTTCGATAACTTTCATTTTGCTTTCGGCGGTTTTAATATTTTTCTCTCTGCCCCAACGTCTTTGCTGTTCAACAACATTTTCAAGACGCTGAATTTCACGCATTGTGTTATCATAATTTCTCTGTTCGGTCTTTTTGTCAATCTCCCTTTGTGCCATATATGCACTGTAATTTCCGTTATACGAACGGAAACGACCGTTTTCAAGTTCAAAAGTCTTGTTCGTAACTCTGTCAAGAAAATATCTGTCGTGCGATATTACAATAAATGCACCGCTATAGTTTCTTAGGAAATCCTCAAGCCATTCAACCGACTCTATATCAAGATGGTTTGTCGGCTCGTCCAAAAGCAACAAATTTGCATCGGACAAAAGAATTTTACCGAGTGCGACACGAGTTTTTTGACCGCCCGACAATTTGTCTACACACAAGTCAAATTCATCTTCCGAAAAGCCCAGTCCAGTAAGTGTGCTTTTAACTTTTGATTTATAATAAAATCCGTCACGTTCGGCAAATGCTTCCTGCAAAGAAGTTTGACGTTTTACAAGCTCGTCGATATTGCCGTTATTATTTTCTATATCGAAACGAATTTCATCAAGCTGATTTTCCATTTCGATTACATCGGCAAACACCGTAAGAGTTTCTTCCCATATACTCTTTTCACTGCCGTTTACGGAATACTGATCAAGGTAACCGACACGCAAGCCTTTATTCTTAAAAATTTCACCCTCATCATAATCCATATCACCTGTGATTATCTTAAAAAGGGTTGATTTTCCCGCACCGTTTACACCGATAAAACCGATTTTATCGTTACTGTCAACATTAAACGATACACTGTCAAAAAGCGTTTCATCAAGAAACATTTTCTTTATATTACTTCCATTAAGCAGTATCATAAATTACTCCTTGTATTTTAGTATTTCAACATATTTTCAACCATTGTCATTATGTCATATCCGTAATTAATATCAGGACACCAACGTCCGCCAAGTTGCTCGACATACTTTACCGTACCTGCCCAAGCTATACTCTTTACAACATAATATCTGTCGTGTGGCTCTCCTACGGGTGCAAGACCGACATACGCAGCCATATGATTATAATGTGCTCTTACACCGTCCTCAGGTGTTGCAAAAGTTTCGTGATCCTCTGTTTTGTCACCTGTCGGTTTTTTAATTTTTATGCCTGCCCAGTTATTCATTTCAGGCAATACAGCGCCGCCGTAATTTCCGTATGCTGTTTCTTTGCCGGCTTGTGCATACATCACTTCCGGTCTGATTCCGAAAACTTCTCCGTAATACCAATAAATCGGTGCTATATCAATAAATCTTTGGTGTGCCCCTTTTGCCTTTGCCCAAGCCTGTGCCTGTTCAACCGTCACCTGTGCGTTACCTGTGATTGAAGTTTTGTCTGCCGCAGGATTTACCACTCTGTAAAGGAACGTACAAGCCTCCGCTCTTGTAAGCAAATCTTTCGGACGTATATTACCGCTGTCACCAAGCATATACAAATTTGTTACCGCGGTTTCAAGCAAATTTTTATATGCGTCATCAACGCTTTGAGTGTCTTTAAAGCTGTAATTTGTGATTGTATAACTGTCAGCTGCCTTTTGACCGCTTGCTTTTACCAATGACGCCGCAAATTCTTCACGCGTTACATATTCACCGCCGTTAAATAACGAGCCTTTTTTCGGCATATAATCTTGAAATGCCTGTACATATTTATATGACCACTTATTTTTTTCCACATCATTAAATCGAACTGCTGAATTCGATTGTAAATTAAATGTATCTGTAAATATTTTCGCCATTTGTTCTCTTGTAAGATTTCCGCCGAGCATAAGGTCACCTGTTTCGTCACCCGAAATTATATTGTTTTCCAAGCAATATTCAACGCTTTCCTTTGCCCACGGATACTGTTTCTGCCAACCTGCCGCCATAACAGGTGCAGATGCCGTCGCACAAATCACTGCTGCCGATATTAACGATATTATTTTTTTCATAATAGAATGTTTCCTCATAGAATGTTTCCTCCAAGTCGTATATTTTACCAATAATACATTATATATCAAAAACATACCGATTTCAACATCATAGTTAAAATTATTTTGATATATTACCAAAATATATATGTATCATATCTCAATTTACCGAATAAAATACATTTTTAAGGTTATTACTATACCCAAAAGGAGTGATATTATGATAGAACAAGATACTGTAAAACTTTTAAGAGAATGTGACGCCGGTATAAAAATGGGCGTGTATTCAATAGAAGAAGTTCTCGGTGATGTAAACAACGGTAATTTCAAGCAAATGCTTGAAAAAGCAAAATCAGACCACCAACAACTTCAAGATGAAATTCAAATACTTCTTGACAAATACCACGACGACGGCAAAGATCCTAATCCTATGGCTAAAGGTATGTCGTGGTTTAAAACGAATATAAAAATTTCTGCCGATTCTTCGGATAATACGATTGCCGACCTTATCACCGACGGCTGTAATATGGGTGTTAAAACATTGCACAAATATCTTAACAAGTACAAAGCCGCCGACGAAAAGTCAAAAGATATTGCTAAAAAGCTTATCAATATTGAAGAAGAACTTACCGTTGATATGCGTTCTTATTTATAATTTATTTAGATAAAAACGAAACAAATCTGAACTTTTTATCCATCATATTGACGATAATGCCGACCGTTTTACCCATAGTAAACGCCGCAAGGACAGTTCCTATTCCCAATCCGTCAAGACGTCCGAGAAATATAAGCGTCATACCGGCTGTTACAGTCAAACACGTTACGTCAAAAATTATTTTAACTTTTGAATATGAAACGTTTATAATCTCTGACAATTCTCTCGGGAAAAGGTCTGTCGGTATTATCGGTAATTTACATCTGTTCGACAAAGCTATTCCTATACAAAGCAAGAAATAACTTACGGCGAAGTATAACACGCACCAACCCAAATCTGTCGGTAAAACGTCTATCCACATTTTATGCACGTCAAGCAATTCACTGAATATAAAACCCACCACAAAGCTGAACAAATATTGCGGAACAAACTTTTTCCTAAGTATCATTAAACTCAAAACAAGCAATCCTTGAAAAATATATGTCCATGTTCCAAGCGATACTTTCGGAATAACCTCCGAAAACGCATACGGAACACTTGATATAGCCGAAATTCCCGCACCTGAATATAACATAAGCACAACGCCGAAACTGTTGATTATAACCGCCAACGCAAGTGCCAATTCTCCTCTGAATATATGTAAATTTTCTTTGCCCATTGTGTATCCCTCCATTGTTTTTGCCTTTGATTTACATATAGGTTTTATTGTATCACATATACTTTATTGTTACAATAATATATATCCATATTGATTATAAAAGTGTGTAATATCAAGATTTATTTTTCATCTCTTGTGCTTTAACAACAAAATCTTTATAAAAATCGAATTTACAATTCAAATATCTTTTTACCTCTCGAGAATCTCCTGCATATTTTTCAATTCCCAATATATCCAGAGCTGCATACGCACATCCCGAAGCACTTGTACCAATAGAAGTGTAAGTCTCGGACTTTAATTCTTTTATTGAATCAATAATATCATCATCTGTTATATTATACATTACCGCACAAGCAATCGCATTTATTCTATAATGTAATCCGGTACATTTTAACCCCCATAGTATCGCATTTTTATCTCCTAATCGCATTGCTCTGATTTTCTTTTCATCTTCATCTGATATTATTTTATTATTTCCCATAAAGTTTCTGATACTCCTTACCTAAATATACAGTTTTTTACCTATAGTACAACAATTATTTTTAGTGTACTTTATTAATAACAGTGCCATTTGATGTGACCCCCAAAAGTTAGACTTTTTATAGCGTAGTAGTTTTAACGACTGCTACGCTATTTTTATGCAGCCAAG